>JASEGU010000032.1 GCA_030017835.1 Actinomycetota bacterium
TTGCAGCAGAATGTGATGATCTTCGGTTCAAACTCTGCCATTTCTCCCCCTTTTTTTTGTTTGCTGAAATATGGTTAAACTTTGTTACTAACTGTTACAAGCTATTTCAAATAAAATCCCTATTCGAAGGGAATAAGGAGCGTGTGAGCCAATTGCCTCTAAGAAAACTAAAAAATTGAAAGGGTAGTGATCTTGATTTGGCTGCCTCTATAAGCTCGTGCTATTATCAAATTTCAAACTTTGAAAGTAATTTAGCCACAATGCAAACTGCTATTTCCGCCTAATTTTCTAGCTTTTATAGACTATACCTTAAAAATTCAATATGACAAATTAAAGTTTTTAATGATTGAGGGGATTCCTCATTTGAGGAAATCAATAATCAAAGATATTGGGGAATTTTATGGGAGTTTAATCGAGAGTAACCGTAATTCTTAATAAGTCAACGATGCTTGGCTTACGTCTGCCGAGAGAGGAAATGGAGAATTGAGGTCGGTTTGCGAGCTGAACGTCGGCCTTCTGAGCAACTAAGCTGGGAGAAACCAGGGTAAGTCATTTCTATCTACTAAGTTCATGCCTTAAGTATCCCGGAGGCGGCAAAGAGGAGGACCAGAACCTCGATGACGGCAAGCGCTACATATATATTGTCCCTCTTCTCGAAGAAGAGAGGAATGATGGCGATATAGCAGATTATGGTCAGGCTGGCAAGAAAGGCTACCCCGATGAAATTTAGGAAATCTCCCTTGGTGATGAGACTCAGCCATGACCAGCCGCCCTTAAGGCCAGTCTGAGCGAGATACTTATCGACTGGAAGTCCCCAATATTTGGGAAGCTCGCTTAAAGGGATGTGTGACCTGAGCGCTCCCGTTAGATAGATAAGAAACGAGACAATGAGAATAATCAGGCCGACCTTCATCCCAAAATCGAGTATCTTTGCATAGATTAGCTGCTCCTTGGTCGCTTCAAGTTTTTCTTTCATAACCTCTCCTTAAGATCCCTTCTTTTTGGTTTTTCCTTAAGCTGGCGCCCATTTTCGCTCCCTTGTCCAAAGGTCTATTTCCAGATCGAGAGCCCCTTGAGGAGGGTCCTTGTGCCCGTAAGAAAGAGCATGATGATGACTATATATCGAACCGCAGCCGGCTTGGTCTTTACCAGAATCTTTGCGCCCACCCTTGATCCGAGCATCACCCCGATGATCGACGGCACGACCAACATGGGAAGGACCGCTCCGTTATTGATATACATCCAGGCGGCTGAAGTGGCGGTTACCGAGAGAAGAAAATTGCTAGTTGCGACGGCGACCTTTAAGGGAACGCCCATCATGAGATTCAAGACCGGCACGTTCGCCCAGCCGCCCCCGATGCCAAATATGCCGGCCATGAAGCCGATTGCTACAAAGCTCGCAAGGCCACGACGTGCTCGATGAATCTCCCAGTTAATATCCTCGCCCGTCGATGATTCTCGATAGATGCCGTTTATCTTAAGGGCCACGGCAAGGGGACTTGCCTTTTTTACCTCAGGATACTCTGACTTTTTGGCCAGAGCCATGAAGAAGACGATACAAAGGATGGCGACGCCCAAGGCAGTCTGCACGATATTGGTTGGAAGAGCAAATCCCACCATCGCTCCGACGATCGAGGAGACCGAGGCGATAAGGGCCGCGGGCAGCGTCAGCCTAAGATCGGCCAGCCGCTCCTTTAGAAGGCTGGGCCCGGCCGATATCGAGCCGGAGAGGGCCACCAGCAGGCCGGCCCCCCTTACAAAATCTAAGTGAAAGGGGAAGAACCCACCGATGATGGGAACGTAGAGCGAGCCGCCCCCCACCCCACCGATGACGCCCAAAACCCCGATAAAGAAGCTGACCACGAAGAGAAGTAGGGGCCAGACCCACCAGGCGACCTCGGCCCCCGTTTTGGAGACGGCTTGAACTGCGGCCGCAAATGCGCCGCTTGGGACAAATATCAGCGTTGAAGATATCAAAAGAATAATTCTTGCCCTCGATTTTCGAAACACTTCTTCTCCCCTCTTAAAGCTAAAAAATGGATAAGGCCTTGGGACAGAGCGGCAGATGCTATGCAGCATCTTTGGCCTCCAGATAGAAGAGGACCTCTCCGGCCTGGGCTACGGCCTCGTAGAATCCCGCCTTACCCAATATTTTGAGATCTGAGCAGAGCTGCGGCCCCCAGGCTAAGAGGTGCTCTTTTAGAAACTCTTTGGCCAAGGAGAGCTCGCCCCTCTGATACAAAAGGGCCATAAACTCGCATTCGTGGGCGATATGATCGGGCATCTCGCCGGCCGCCCCCATCCCAAGCCCCTTATAATAGGCGGCAACTCTTCTGGCCGCCTCGCCCATCACCTGGCGCTCCCCAAGATAGACCGACTCATATGGCGGTATGAAAGGCAAGTAAGAGTCGAAAAATATCCTGGTGTATTCGGTTTTTAGAGAATCTAGAAGCTCGACCGGGTCCTCGTCCTTTAAGCTTTCAAGAAAGGGATGGGGCGGTAAGGGCGAGAAGGAGTGCTCTCCTCTTGCGCTTGAGACAAGACTCTCCACAAAGGACTCTGTCGGCTCGGTCAAGGCCTGGGCGAGCCAGCCATATAGGCGGGCTTTATCTTCGGCGCTTAAGGTGAGTGGCCCAAACTCCGGGGCTGGAGTGGACTCAAATCTGGGACTCTCTGAGATCATCGCCCTAACCCAGTGGAGGTGATCATGCTTTGCCCCCTCCTTCTTCCAGAATTTCACGTCCTTTTCGTCGACGAAGAGTTGACCCAGTCGACCGGTCTCTTTAGCTGACATGTCTCTCCATCGCCTCTATTTTGGCAAAATGACTCAAGAAATCGCCCTCTATCAAATCGCTCTTTATCTTATCGATCTCTTTTTGGCTCCTTATGAAAGAGGTTAGAACGCCTCCATAGCTCACGTCGCCGACCAAGATCGCACCGACCAGTCGTTTGCCCTCGAATATCAGTTTTCGATAGAGGCCGCTTTCATTATGGATCGCTACCTCATAACCCTCGCCGGCCAAGGTTAGGCCCATCGTCATCACGGGAAGACCATAGACCTCGACAGAGTTCATGATCATGCCGCCTTGGTATGGGCGCTTCTGGCCGGCCATATTGAGCCCGGCCAACCTTCCCTGCTCGTAGGCGAGGGGAACGATGGCGATGACCGACGCCCGCTTGTTTAGGATATCATAGGCCTGCACTACATCGCCGGCCGCATAGACGTCATCCAGACTTGTCCGCATATACTCATCGACCACTATTCCTCGGTCGATCTCGATGCCGCTCTCTTTGAACGGCTCCACATTGGGTCTTACCCCGATGGCTACAACCAGAATCTCGCAATCGAGCTTTCGGCCGTCGTCTAAGAGAACTCCTCTGACGTTGCCGTCTTCATCGGCCAAGATCTCGGTGACGGTGTGAGAGGTGATCGCCTTGATTCCGGCCTCGGCCAAGCGCCGGCTGACCATCTCTCCGGCGGCCTCATCTAAGGCCAGGGCCAAAAGCCGCTCTCCGAGCTCGACGATGGTCACATCCGCGCCCGAATTGTTCAGCCCCTCCGAGGCCTTGAGACCGATAAGACCGCCGCCGATGACGACCGCCTTCCTGCCTTTGGTGGCCAACTCTTTTAAGCCTTTGGCATCATCCCAGGCGGTGAAGGTGAAGATATTCTTGGCCTCAAGCCCCTTCATCGGCGGCACAAAGGGCTTGCCGCCGGTTGAGATGAGTAGCTTGTCGTAAAGAACCTCTTGGCCCGATGATAATATTACGGATTTTCTGGCGGGCGAGATCTCCGCCACTTCCTGATCCAGCAGAAGATTTACGAAGTTATCTTGATAGAATGAGGAGTCGCGGTAGAACATCTTCTCCTCACTCACCTTGCCGCTCAGATAATACGAGATGAGGGGGCGGGCATAGGTAGAGTAGGGTTCATTGGAGATGATGGTTATCTCCCCTTGACCGTCAACTTCTCTAATGGCTTCGGTGGCCGCAACTCCCGCATAAGAATTGCCGATGATCACATATCTCATCATCTATTCTTCAGGTGGCAGAAAATAACCAACTGAATTCTCCCTTCTTCGATCCTGCGAGTAGGTGGTCGGTCCCACCTTGACCAGGGCCCCGGGTTTGCAAACTTGAACGCAGGCGGGGATCTCCTCCTCCAAGCAGCCCTCGCACTTGTAGGCCAAGTGTTCACCCGCCGCTCGCAGGGTCGCCCCAAAGGGGCAAGCCATGATGCACATCCAGCAACCGACGCATTTGGCGTAATCGGTCTGGACGAAGCCATCTCTTTTAACCCGCGCCCCGGGCATGCAGGCAGCCACACAAGGGGGCTCTTCGCAGTTGTGGCAGAGGATGGGAATGCGTAAGTCGCCCTCCTCCTTGATGCTTATCCTAGAGACCGCCTCTTTATCAGCGTTTGAGCCGACCGCTTCCTTGCAGGCAGAGAGGCAATCTCTGCAGCCATCGCAGAGCTCGGCGACTACGCGCACCTCCTGGCCGCGCTCGCCTATCATCCCTTCTATCATCTCTCTTCTTGAATTTGGTGGCTGCTGCAAAATCTGCCCCTTACGGCAAAGTTATCTCCAAAAGATTAAGGGAGGAGAGGTTCTCCCCCCTAGCAAGTCTCCGCCCTGATAGCCTTAGGCCATTTAGCCAGTCTCTCTTTTAGTAGAACGGGCTCGGTTCGTAGTATTTGATCTTGGCCTCATCCAAGAGGGTTTTGACCCTCTCCTCGTCGGCTGGGCTCAAATGAATGGTGGCATGATAGGGCTCCACCGAAGAGACCGTCTTATAGACGATTTTAACCTTCTCTTTTTGCAGTAGGTCAAAAGCTTTGGAGTAGTCTCCGCTTAAATACTCCACCCGAAGGGGAGCCGTAACAACGGTTCCAACGCCGCTCATCTTGCTTCCTCCTTAAAATCTCTACCTTTAAACCTTGACCTCTAAACCTCTGGGGTTAGAACGCCCTCGGCCACTTCCCGAGCGGTCCTCTCCCTCATGATGGTCGAGAGCTCATTGACGTCGCCGAAGTATAGAGCCTTGGCCGCGCATTTGGTGGCACAAGCCGGCCAGAGACCCCGATCGACCCTCTCCATGCAATAGTCGCATTTTATGATCTTTTTGGTCTGCGGATTGAACTGAGGCGCCCCAAAGGGACAGGCCTCAATGCAGGCCTTGCATCCGATGCAGGCATTCTCATCGGAGAAGACGATGCCGTCATCTCGCTTCTGCATCGCCCCGGTCGGACAGACTTGGGTACAGGCCGCCTTCTCGCAATGGTTGCAGCGCATGGTGAGAAAGGCCGTCTTCAGTTTTCCCCCCACCATCTTGGGGCCGACCTGCATCATCCTGACCAGACGCGGACCGACCGGCACGTTGTGCTCCAGCTTGCAATGAACTTCGCAACCGAAACAGCCGATGCATCTCTCCTGATCGTGGATCATATTCCACTGGTCGGAGGAACCCCTTAAGGTAACGCGGGACTCCCGCCCCTCGATATCGACGGACTTTTCGGCAAAGCCATCTTCCGCCTTATTGATAAAGTCGCTCATCTTAAATCCTCCTTAACTTGCGCCCGATCAGCCCGAAGTGAAGGGCAAGACATTGCCATCGGCGGCCGCTTTGCCCTCGTACATAACCTTCTTGGTCTTGCTATCCCATGTCGGCGCGCCTTTCATGGCCACCTTGTTGACGTAGGCGCCAAGCTCACTCTGGGTATCCACCGGGTAGTCGTCAAACTTCTTCAAAAAGTCGTGAGTCCTCCTGACGGCTTCCTTCTTATCGGCCCCCTTCTTTCTGACCGAAACGAGTTGAGCCTTGAACTCAGCCTGGTTGTAGACGGGATCGGTGATTATGTCGTCGATCAGCCAAGAGACGTTGCGATTGGTGATGGCCGGAACGAAGGGCTGGTATTCATCGGTCGAGCAGTAGACCCAGACTTGTCTGGGATCGGTCTCCTCGGTCACCCAAGCGTAGCCATCGAGTTCCGAGCGCATCGACTCCAGTTTAATGTAGTCGCCGTCTTTGATCCCGAGCGCTTTGGCCAAATCTGGATGGACTTGGATGTATCTGTCCGGCTCCAGTTCATCAGTCCAAGGCCACCAGTGACCCATCTCGTGAAAGCTGGAGACCGGCCGGCCGGTACACATGATGATGGGATGCTCCTTGAAGTCATCAGGATCGGAGACGGGGGTGTGCCCGCCCTCGCGATGCTGGGGCAGATAATCCCAACCTATCTTCTCGAGCGCCTTGGAGCCGATCTCGATCTTGCCCGAAGGGGTGGGGAAACGCTTATCGCTCTCGGGATAGGGCTCATCCTGATACATGATCCATTTGCCCCTGGAGAGGGCGTCGTCAAACTCGAACTTCATCGCCTCCTCGATGGTGGTAGCAGGCCACATGACTCCGCCTTTGGGAGTCGTCTCGGGATCGAGGGTCCGCTTGAGACAACCGGCTGTCAAGGGCTCCTGCTGGTTGACCCAATCGGTCATGGCGGCCATATCGATTAGCTCGCTATTCTCTTCTTTGCGCCAGGGGAACCACTTTAGGCCCTCCTCTTTGCCAAAGATACGATCCGATATTCCGACGACCACATCGATGTCGTTTCGACACTCCCAGTTGGGCTCGATGCACTGATTGAACCAGCTGAGAAGGCGGTTGTTGCCGTGATGGCAGATGCCCTCCCGCTCCACCCAGGAGGTGATGGGAAAGGCCACGTGAGCGTGGTGATATGTAAAATTGGGATGGAAGGAGTTATGGATGGCTATATCGACATTCTTCTTAAAAGCCGCAGCATACTTCTGGGTGAAGGGCATCTGGGCCAACATATTTCCGTTCCACCAGGCCCCCCGAAGCGGATAGGGCTTCTGGGTGAAGAAGGCGTTTGGAAAGTTGGCCGCGCTCACATCGGCCCAGCCGATCAATTTATCCGAGATGACCGGGGCCTTGATCGGCGGCAGATCGCCAAGATCATTTCCGGCCGACATGGGTGGGCGGCAGTTGTGCAGCCAGTTCCAGCCCCCTCCCTTGATGCCGATATTTCCGGTGATGGCGACCAGCGCCGCGTAGCAGCGGTTGATGTTGTTGGAATTATAGGTCTGAGCCGTTCCCAAGCAGCCGTTGACCGAAGCCGGCTTGGAGGTGGCAAAGAGGCGGGCGGCCTCGATTATCGTCTCTTTCGGCACCCAGGTTATCTTCTCGGCCCGCTCGGGCGGCATCGCCTCTAACAAGGGGCGCCACTCATCGAGGCCGGTGACCCACTTGTCGACAAATTCGTGATCGTAGAGATCTTCCTTCAAGATGACGTGGATCATGGCCATGACCAGAGCGGCGTCGGTGTTGGGACGCAAGCGCATGGCGATATCTGCCTTGGCCATGGTCGGGTTGAACCTGGGATCGATCCAGATGATCTTGGCCCCCCGTTCCTTGGCATCCATCACCCACTGCATCTCGACGGGATGGTTGTTGGCATGCGATGAGCCCGCTCCCAAGATACATTTGGAATTGATCCAATCGGGCACCGGGTTCATCAGCCGGCCCAAGCCTTTGGCTCCAAAGACATAGTTGGTGGCCACGCCGGGCGACTCACAGCAGATCGGACCCTGGCCAACCACGTTCGGGGTGCCGAATATCCGGCCAAACCTGGCGGCTCCCGTCTTCCAGAGCATATCGGAGCGACCGGTGCGGTGGATCATCAGGGCCTTTGGGCCATACTTATCCTTCAATTTGATCAACCTCTCGGCGGCAAAATCGAGAGCCGCATCCCAGCTGGCCCGTTTGAACTCATCGTCCAAGGTCTCTCTGACCATGGGATATTTCACCCTTAAGGGGTTATATATATGTTGGAAGGCACCGGATCCCTTGGGACAGAGGGCTCCCCGGCTCAAAGGGTGCTCGTCATCACCTTGAATATCGACCACCCGGCCTTCTTTGACGAATATCTTCATCCCGCAGGCCGCTTCACACATGTTGCTGCAGGTGGTGGAGATCACCTTATCGTATTCTCTGGTAGACTCCGCTAATGGTTTTAGGGCCATGTTAAATACCTCCGCTAATAAATAAATTACTTCAGCTTTGCCGGTCCCATGTGCCCGCCTCGCTGGTACGTCGAGCGCTGCTCCGATTGAGCTCTGGCCAGCTTTTTATATAACTGCTTTGCAAAAGATAGAGCCTTATCCCTATCTTGATCCTCGCAGATGACCGTAAGCTCTATCATCTCTTCCTGTGAAAGGAGGATATTGGTCTCTTTGATCTCCAGCATGATTTGTCACCAGATCCATAAAGTTTGTTCAAATAGTAACAATTAAAATCATGCTAACACTTGCGAGGCGGAAAGCGCAATTTTTTCTTTCGAGTGGCATACAAAAAGCTATCCTATTCTAGCTGGCCAAAATGACAAACTTAAAATCGATTAATTTTTTCAATAAGTCGCATTGCTAATTTCGCCCCATTCCCAGCCCCTCTTCCTTTTAAATCTAGACGAAAAGATTGATCTGAGCGTCCATGGCGTAGTCGAGATAGGTGGCTGCGCCGCCCACCTCAACTCCATCTATCAAGTCCTCTTTTTTGACGCCCATCACATCCATCGTCATCTGACAGGCGATCAGCTTGGCCCCCTCTTCTTGTATGATCGCAAGAAGCTCCGGGATGCCCTTTGCGTCCGCCCCGCCCATCCAGCCCTTCATCATCATCGTCGCCATCGCCGTCATCCCCGGCAGAGCTCCTATGATATTGGGTATTGGAACCGGCATGGCCGGATTTGCCAGGGGCGGCACTTTGAGCGAATCCATTTTGCGCTTATTTATGATGTCCAAGCCGTAGAAGGTGAAGAATATACCCGCCCTCCATATCCATCGAGAGGGCGGTTGTGGCCAAAATCAGGGGCGGATAGGCCATATCGAGCGTTCTCTTGGATGCTATTATGGCAATTCTCTTGGATTTTTCGGTCATTTGCCAGCTCCTCTCTTTGAGTTGATCATTTAACTCAGCGCTCCCTTCTCTTTCAGGGTAGCCATGGGGTCGGTTATGTGTTTGTGGAGGCCAAGCTCTTTGGGATCGCTTCCAAATGAGAGGCCAAGGAGCTGGGTTATGTAGAGGATGGGGAAGTTGTATTCCTCGCCCCACCTCGATGAGATGGCCTTCTGCCTAAGATCGAGACTGACCTGACAGAGGGGGCAAGCGGTAACTATCACATCGGCCTGAGCCCGCTTGGCATCGGAGAGGATTTCGGCCATCATCTTGAGGGAGATATCGGTCTCGGTTGCACCCAGGGCTCCTCCGCAGCACTTGGTCTTGTAGGACCAGTCAAGGGGAGTCGCTCCGGTCAGCCCAACCAGCTCGTCCATATTGGTCGGATCATCGGGGTCTTTGGCTCCGGTCACCTTGGGCGGGCGGGTCAGATAACAGCCGTAGTAGGAGACGGCTTT
>JASEGU010000033.1 GCA_030017835.1 Actinomycetota bacterium
TGCACAACTATTGGTCAAACCAGTACCAGATGTATAGGAATTACCTTAAAAAATATCATGATAATCTATTTATCAACCGGGAAAAAATACTATAATGGCTTTAATGATGATTGTCGTTATTTGTTGTCCTTGATAAAGGAGATGAAAACGTAAAATGAAAAAAACGAAGGGGTTGTGTCTTTTACTTGCGGCCGCATCGCTCATATTTAGCCTACTCTTCGGCCCGCTTCCTTCAGCTATGGCAGCCGGCGCCGCAGTCGCCTGCCCAAGCCCGGCAAGCCTTTACCGTGGGGTTGCAAGCCAGACTGCGGGAAATCTGACCATAACCGAGGTGGCAGCGGGTGACCTTTCGGTGGGCACCATCACCCTAGGTCTGCCAAGCGGGGTTACGTTTTCGGGCGCACAGACCGCCTCCGTCTCAGGTGATATTGTATTAGTAAATGCTTCGGCTGAAGTCAGCTTCGATGGTCGGACCGCCACCTGGACGATGAGCGCTATCTCGACCGCCGCCTCCACCATCAGCGTCACGCCAAGGATAAATCTGGATGCCACCGTTTTGGATGGCGATCTTTTAGTTGCAGCAGGAGGGACGGCCGGAGCGACCGCCGCAAGCCTTAAGGTAGCAAACGTTTCCGGGGCGGGCGCCGCCAGCTCTTGCGCAAGCCCGACAAATTTATTTAGGGGGGCGAGCAATGGGGCGGCAGGAACCCTGATCATAACCGAAAATGGCGGCGGAGCCCTGGTTAATGGCGGAACCATCACCGCCACTCTGCCGAGCGGGGTAACCTTCTATACAGCTCCAAGCGCAAGCGTGCTCGGGGCCGATATTACACTATCTGCTCCGGTTTTAACCGGCGGCAACCTGGCCACCTGGACGGTGACCAGAAATAGCTCAACAGGGGCCGCCTCGGTGGAGATCAGCTCAAGACTTAACATCGATCCCGCCTATGGGGGCTCGGATATCAAGGTAGGCATCGCGGGAACGGCCTCAGTGACCGCTGCCGATGTTAAGATAGCAAACATTGTAGCCGCGGGGACCATAAATTCTTGCCCGAGTCCAACAAACCTTATCCGTGGATCTGCCAATCAAACGGCCGGAACACTAACCATTGCCGAGAACGCGCCCGCAACCCTCCTTGGGGGTGGCACAATAACTATTACTCTTCCCGATGGAGCCACCTTTACGACCGCGCCAACAGCCTCTCTCTCTTCGGGCGGTCTTACCTTGGTGAACACCCTGGCAGCTCTTAGTAATGGTGACCGCACGGCCACTTGGACGGTTAGCGCGGTCAGCATGGCGTCATCGACCATATCCATCACACCAAAGATCACCTTGAGCGGGACCATCGCCTATGGAGACTTAAAAGCGACCGTCGGCGGCACGGCCGGAGCCACGCCGGCGGATATTAAAATAGCAACCGTTATAAGCGGTGCGACCGGCACCACCAACTCATGCGCCAGTCCAACCACCGTCTATAAGGGAAAGACTGGTCAAGCGGGCGGCGCTATAACAATTGTTGAAAACGGACCGGTCATTCTAAGGTCAGATAAGACCATAACTATCACCTTGCCGAGCGGAGTGACCTTTGCCAGTGTTCCCATTGTAACTCTTTCATCGGGCAATCTAGCCCTTGTCAGCAATACGGCCTCCTTAAGCGGGAGCGATTCTGTAGCTAACTGGACGGTAAGGACGGAGAGCACGACGGCCACCACCCTCACCATCAGTCCGAGCCTAAATTTAAGCTCAAACGCTTCGCTTGGCGACCTGAAGGTTTATATCGGGGGGACGGCTGGAGCCACATCGGGCTATCTAAAAATAGCCACCATCAAGAGCGATGCGACCGGCACCACGAATAGTTGTTCGAGCCCATCAAATCTTATCCAGGGTGTGACAAATCAGGCGGCCGCTTACTTCACGATTGCCGAGAATGCGGCAAAAGTTCTTAAAACCGACAAAACTATCGTTGTTACGCTGCCCAAGGGGGCGACCTTTGCCAGCGCTCCAACCACTCTAATTCTCTCTGGCAATATTATTTTGAAAGATGCCACGGCCACACTAAGTGGTAGCGATACCACAGCCACCTGGACCGTTAAGACGCCGTCGACTACCGCTTCAACTATCAAAATAATTTCGAAGATTACTCTGGATTCAACAATCGCACTTGGTGATCTTAAGGTCAAGGTGAGCGGGACGGCCGGGGTAACCGAAGGAGATTTAAAGATAGGGACGGTTGTAGCTGCATCCACGGGTACCACTAACACCTGTTTGAGCTATCCCGTTCTTGTCAAAGGGGGCAGCAATCAGGCGGTGGGCACCATTAAAATCAAGGAAAATGGGCTTGCTGTCCTTAAGGTGAACAAGACCTTGACCATCACCCTGCCCAGTGGGGCGTCCTTTGCCAACGCTCCAGTTGCCAGTATATATTCTGGAAATATAACCCTTGTGAATAATACAGCCGCTTTGAGCAGCAGCGATACCATCGCCACCTGGACGATCAAGACGGAAAGCACGACCGCTTCCACCATCAGCATAGCGCCCAAGATTAATCTTACGGCAACCTTTGCTACGGGGGATTTAAAAGCGACGATTGGAGGAGGCGCCGGGGCGACCAGCGGCGTTCTTAAGATAGGGAGCGTTGACGTGATGAAGCAGTCCATTTTCGTCATAGGAGACTCCACATACAAAGTAGGTGGGAAGACCTACATGATGGACACGGCCTGCTATACCAGTGGTGGTCGGACATTCGTCCCTGTTAGATATCTGGCTTACGCCATTGGCCTTGATGAGGGTGATATCGGGTGGAATCCTAGGACGTTGATGGTTACCCTGGTAAAAGATGGCACCACGGTAAAACTTATCATCGGCAGCAAATATCTGATCAAAAACAACACCATGACCACCATGGATGTTAAAGCTGCGACCAAGAACGGCCGTACGGTTCTTCCTTTTCGCTGGGTGGTGGAGGCCTTTGGGGCAAAGGTCGGCTGGAACGGCGCCCTTTCGAGGGTGACCGTCGAATACATTTAAGCCGTTTTTCGGTTGAACACAATCAATCTGGTCGGCCATTATATTGGCATGCTCTGGGATTTTGGCTTGAATCTTAAGGAACGAGTAGAGCGCAAACCAGATTATTGTGTTAGAATTGAGTACGGATGGGGTTGATCTCGAAAAGCCGGGGGGAATGTTGGACTACTCTTTAGAAGAGCTCGGGGAAGAAAAGGTTGCATTAAAGCCATATGTGGTTGTGAAAAGGGTTGTCGATATACTTCTATCTTCCTCTGCGCTGATGCTTTTGACCCCCTTAATGTTAATGGTCGGTTTCGTCATCAAACTCTCATCTCCCGGCCCTCTTTTTTTTCGCCAAAAGCGGGTGGGTTTAAACGGTCAGACGTTTAATATTTTAAAATTTCGAACCATGGTTGTCGATGCCGAAGATGTCCTCCATGATCTGGAAGAATTCCAGCAGAGAGATGAGCCATTCGTTCAACTCAAGAAAGACCCCCGCATATTTCCTTTTGGTCAGATCTTGCGCAAGACCAGTATCGACGAGCTTCCTCAACTGATCAATATCTTGTGGGGAGAGATGAGCATCGTTGGTCCTAGGCCCTTGATATCATTTGAGGTCGCCCATTGTGACAAGGACCAACTGAGGAGACTTGAGGTCAAGCCAGGTCTGACGGGCCTTGCTCAGATAAACGGCAGGAATGATGCATCCTTTGGCGAGCGGATGGAGCTCGATTTGGAATATGCGAGAAACCGATCATTCCGGCTGGATCTAAAGATCATCATGCAGACGGCTCTAAAGGTCTTAAGAGGCGAAGGCGCTTACTAAGGGCTTACTTTTTATCATCTTCAGTCAACTTATCCTCTCTTTTTTCGGCCGCTATTTCACCGTATATAGATGCGATCAAAAGCAGCGCCAAAAGGGGCAAGAACATCCAGAGCTTTGTAGAGGTTGATAGGGGGAGCGGATAATAGACGTCGAAGATCTGGCGGAGCAGATAAAAAAAGCCAAAAGAGGCGAGTGAATATATCCAACCGTCGGTCTTTATAAAAAAACCATTCCAAAAACCCAGAAATAAGAGTGTAATATAGTGGGTTAGGACGATGCCAGTGTAGAAGATAAAGTGTTTTGTGGCAAATATATCAACCAAGAGGCCGCTGAGCAAGCGAAATATGAGCAGTGAATAGAAGGCGGCTTCTGCAATTATCCTTAGCCTATGAAGCACTTCCTCCCCCTTACCGCCGTCAAATTTTTTAAATGACCCATGTATATATGGGTATTATCATTTAAAATGGGTCTGACTGTAAAGCTCTTTTTTGGTTATGCTCTTTTTATGCAGTTTTCTTGACACCATTTTTGAACTGTGTAAATATTTTTCACGCAAGCATCTAGAAACCCATGCACTTTAAGTCGTTTGCTTTAGGTATCGGGCAAATAGCTCAAGCGCGATCCATAAGTCTGCAGAAACATAAGTTTATCGATGATCGCGCCTATTATAGGGCACAAGGTGGCAATTTGCTAAAGAGGATTGATCTGTTGGCGGCCAAGTTGAATAAAGCTGTAAATTATTTTATAAAGGCGAAGAAGGTCTTATCCCGAAGACCGATTGTAATCTCAGCCATGGCGATAGTGATCTTTAATTTCTTGATCTTTCCCGGATTTGGAGGCGGACCGGCTGAAGCGGAACTCTTGGGTTGGCACAACAGAGATTGGCAGTATAGAAAAGAAATCATCATCGACAGAACCAAAGTTAAGAGCGAATTTTCAGACTTTGCTCTGGCGATAGCCTTGAATGATGCAGACTTAAAGGGTTGGGCTAACGGCGGTCACGTTGGCCAGACCGACGGCGGCGACATCCTCTTTTGCGACGCAACCGGCGAGAAATTAGATCATGAAATTGAGACATATGATCCAAAAGACGGCCGCCTGGTAGCTTGGGTGAAGCTCAAGACGATCTCACCTATCATCGACACCAAAATTCACCTATATTACGGCAATCCCAAGTGCGAAGATCAAAGTAGCATCAAAAGCATATTTGAGCCGAGCCTTAAAATGGTCCAACACATGGGGGCAAGAAACGGCTTTCTTCTAGATTCCACCGCCAGCTCAAATTCAGCCAAGAGCGCAAGCAGTGGACCGAAAGATATTATCGGGCAAACGGGAGGCGCGCAAGAGTTTGATGGAGCGAACGATTATCTCGATTTTGGCAATAAAACTAGTTTAGGTTGGGTAGAAAACAGTTTTATGGTAAATGAAGGTGGGATTGTCGAACCATTTGAAAACGGCGCCTCCTGGAGCCCAACAGGCAAAGGGGCGATCCAGACTATCGATAAGATTAATTTTAAAGAGGGGGCAGCTTCGCTCAAGTTGACTTCAAGAGACGGAAGCCACGTTTATTCGAGCAAAAGGATAGACGTAAATCTCTCATCGGCAGATAACTTCATGTTCTGGGTATATATCAGCGAACGCTCTAAGCTCAGCTCCATATCCATCTCCTTCACCTCAACAAAGAATTGGTCAAAAGACTTAACCGCCTCAGTAACCTCCACTAGCCTTAAGAGTGGATGGAATAGGGTCATCCTTAGACGCAGCGACTTCACAACCTCAACGGGGGAGAGTTGGTCAAATAGGATGGTGTCGATGAGGGTTCGCCTAAGGGGCGCCCCCAGCGGTTCGGTCAGTGCCAACTTCGATGATTTTCGCTATAACCAGAAGGGGCGGGCTAAGGCCATCATCTCCTTTGACGATGGTTACGACGATGTCAAGAACGAAGCATTCCCCATAATGGAGGCAAATGGCCAAAAAGGGGTCGCCTTCATCACTTCGGACTATATCGATACGGTCGATCATCTGACCAAAGCCGATCTTTTGGCCATGAGAGATAGTGGTTGGGATATATCAAACCATACCAGAAGCCATCAACAACTGACCAAGCTCTCTTGGGCCCAGATGGATGATGAGATAAACGGCTGCTACGATTGGCTGGCAAATAACGGTTTTGAAGCTTCCGCCAAGTTTTTTGCCTATCCTTACGGGCTCTATAACGACAGGGTTATCGAAAAGGTCAAGGAGAGGCACAAGCTGGCACGTTCCGTAATAGCCGGCGATAGTCAGGCTCACCTCTTGCTTGGTGGCGGTATCGATCACCTCATTAAGGCATTGAATGTTACGAATAAGGTCAAAGTTGCGACGGTTAAGAAGTCGATAGATGAGGCCATCGCAAAGGGGAGTCCACTAATCATATTCCTCCATCAGATAGTGGATGATAAGGCCGACAAGTCCACCGAGTATTTGACTCAAGACTTCAAAGAAGTGAGCGATTATTTGAAGGCGAGGTCAAAAGATATCGATGTCATCACCTTTAGTGATTATTATGAGCGTCTCCACGCCGACCAACAGCTTTCGTTTGAGCTATATTTAAAACCAGCCCCTTCTTCCGGCTATGCTTCCGTTTTGGAGAAATATCATCCCGCTTATGATAAATGTACCTATAGGATAGCTGCCAGGGGTGGGGGAGCCTATGCTGCCAGGGTTGCCACCCACAATGGGTCGGTTCTTTGCGATTTTGGTCTCTTACCCACTGACCGATATTCTCATCTAGTTATGACTTACGATGGGGTAAGCCTAAAAACATATAGAGATAGCCAGTTGGTTGATGAAAAAACCTTAACCGGTAGCCTATTAAAAAACTCATATCCTTTATATGTAGCTAAGCGAGGCAAGACTTACTGGAAAGGTATCATAGACGAGGTTAGGGTGTACAATCGTGCGCTCTCGGCTCAAGAGATAGCAACCCGCCACAACAACCTAGGACTGCAAGATGACTTCTACTCTATCCTGGAAGAAGAACGTTTATGATTGGTATCATATATAAGTCCGCCCGTCGGAGAGTCGATGAATAGACCCAAAGTGATGACTGTCTTTGGCACAAGGCCAGAGGCCATAAAGCTTGCGCCCGTCATCAAGGTTTTTAAAAAATCGGATAAGATCAATTCAATCACTCTGGTTACCGCGCAACATCGCGAGATGCTCGACCAGGTACTTAAGTTATTTGATATCAGACCAGACCACGATCTTGATATCATGCGAAAAGGACAAGACCTCTTCACCCTTACCACCAAGACTCTAAACGGGGTGAAGGAGATACTCTTAAGAGAGCGGCCCGATTTGGTACTGGTCCAAGGCGATACTACAACCACTTTTGCGGCGGCTCTTTCCGCTTTCTATCTGAAGATACCCATCGCTCACGTAGAGGCGGGCTTGCGGACGTTCGATCGCTATCATCCCTTTCCTGAAGAGATGAATCGGGTTTTGACCACTCATCTCGCTGAATTGCATTTTGCTCCCACCGAAACGGCAAGGGCGAATCTTATCAAGGATGGCATCTCAAGAGATAAGGTTATCATTACCGGAAATACGGTAATCGATGCCCTACTCAGCGTCGTAAAACCCAAATATAGATTTGATACTCATCCGATTTTAAGTGGGGTGGATTTTAATTCTAATAAAATTATCCTGGTCACTTCACATCGCCGCGAAAACTGGGGGACCCCTTTCGATAATGTATGTGAGGCCATCAAAAGGCTGGTAAGGACAGATGATGATATTGAAGTGGTTTTTTCGGTGCATCTTAACCCAAATCTTAAGAATGTGGCTCATGCCATTTTGGGCAATGAGAGAAGGGTCTATCTGGTAGACCCCCTCGATTACGAGCCGTTCGTCCAATTGATGAATGGGTCCTATCTGGTCTTGACCGACTCAGGCGGAATACAAGAGGAGGCGCCCTCACTCGGCAAACCGGTTTTAGTTTTAAGAGATGTGACTGAGCGCCCGGAAGGGGTTGCAGCTGGAACGGTGAGGGTTATTGGTACGGACGTGGATAAAATCATATTTGAAACCGAAGAACTTTTAAGAAATAAAGAAGAATACGATAAGATGGCGAGAGCCATAAACCCATATGGTGATGGTCACGCAGCCGAGCGCATAGTCACTTGTCTGGAAGGATATTTTGCAAGCCAAACCTTGACGAAATAGCATTAATGGTCTTTTTTTATGTTGTCAACAAATAGAATTGTCCGGTTTTGTAGCAAATAAACTGTCCGGTTTATCGCTACCCGATATTAAGCCGCTTTTTTGTCAAGATTCTCTACCTCCTTTCCCTTAAGAGTTATATGTTGCCAGTTTTCTGTGTCCATGGAATATGGCAAGATTGCCGTTTGGATAACGATGTACCCATACTTTCACTTTGACATAGTGATAACGATACCGGTTTTGAGGGATTTGAAGAATCAACCCTTCAAATCTGACACAGTTATCGTTGCCCACGGTCCGATCATACTGTTCACAGAGGATATCTTCAATTGCCGTTCCCGTCCATGGGACAAACATGCTGCTATTTTCCTGCGGAGGGACGGAAAACTCCTCATTGAAAGCGAGCAGGTAGGTGTTGTGGATATAGTCATTAGCTTCCTTCATGCCGGTGATTCCTGC
>JASEGU010000034.1 GCA_030017835.1 Actinomycetota bacterium
TTATTTTCCATTGGTCAACGAGCAAGGAGGTAGTGATGTCGAGTCATTCCAGCAAGCAGGCACATACCTCTTTGTTATCGTTGTGCTGGTCAGTGCGATTTTAAACGCGGCCTATTATCTCCCGATTATTTATGCTGCTTTTTTTAAAGTTCCCAGCGATGAGGATATAAAAAAAGACGAGGCGCACTGGATGATGCTTTATCCTTGCATATTCTGTGCTGTTTGCATAATTTTATTGGGAACTTTTGGGGTATTTATAACAGGGTATATATCCAACATCTTTTAATGTCTCAAACCCATTTATCGTGTCTTTCATAAAGCGTAGGGGGAGGATGGGTTTAACGAATCATTAAATGGCAGTAGGGGCTCGTAAGTGTGGGACGCTCCTTTTTAGGGGAAGGTTTGTTTCTCAATCGGGCTTCTCTGTTAGCCTAGTCAAGAAACACCCGAACCCGTGCGAGATAGGCTCCCTTTAGGCGAGGATTTCTAGGGGAGCGCTATTAGTTAAGCTGTTCAAGCAGCGCGAAGATCTTATCCACGTTGACCAGAAACGCTTTGGGGTCGAAGATGGCGTCAAGCTCGGCCGGGCTAAGCTTTGCGGCAACCTCCCCGTCGGCAAGGAGCTCTTCTTTGAAATCGCCCCTATCCTGCCAGGTCTTCATGGCCGAGCGCTGGACGATCGCATAGGCATCTTCACGGCTCATGCCCTTTTCGATCAGGGCCAAAAGAACCTTCTGGGAGAAGAAGAGGCCACCCGTCTTGTTCAAGTTGGCCTCCATGTTTTTGGGGTAGACGGTAAGGTTTGAGATGAGCCAGATCATCTTGGTCATCATGTAGTCGAGCAGGCTGGTGCTATCGGGCACGATGACCCTCTCAACCGATGAGTGAGAGATGTCTCTCTCATGCCAGAGGGCCACATCTTCGAGAGCTGCCTGAGCGTTGCCCCGAATGACCCGGGCAAGACCGCTGATGCGCTCGGAGATTATCGGGTTCTTCTTGTGAGGCATGGCCGATGAACCCTTCTGCCCCTTGGCGAACGGCTCCTCAGCTTCCAATACTTCGGTCCTCTGCAGGTGGCGAATCTCGGTTGCCATCTTATCCAGAGTGGAGGCGAGGATGGCAAGGGCGCACATATATTCGCCGTGGCGGTCGCGCTGCAAGACTTGGGTCGAGACTTCGGCAGGTTTAAGACCAAGCTTCTTACAGACGTATTCCTCCACGAAGGGATCAATGTTGGCGTAAGTGCCGACCGCCCCGGAGATCTTGCCATAAGATATCGTCTCCTTGGCCGCCTCCAAGCGCTTGATATTCCTCTCCATCTCGAAAGCAAAGAGGGCAAGCTTTAAGCCGAAGGTGGTCGGTTCGGCATGGATGCCGTGAGAGCGGCCAATCATGATGGTCTCTTTATGTTCGACGGCCCGCTTCTTTAGAACAGCTTTGAGCTCTTTTGCATCCTCTATCAAGATTTCGATGGCTTCCTTCATTAGAAGGGAGAGTCCGGTATCGACCACGTCCGATGAGGTCATACCGAAGTGAATATACTTGGCGCTCTCGCCGACGAACTCTTTTACCGACGTCAAGAAGGCGATGACGTCGTGATGGACCTCGGCCTCGATCTCCTCTATCCTAGCCACCTCAAAGGCGGCCTTATTCTTTATCTCGCCCACCGCCTCTTTGGGAATGACGCCGAGCTCAGCCTGGGCCTGGCAGGCGAGTATCTCTATTTCGAGCCACTTTTTGAACTTATTTTCCAGGCTCCAAATGGCGGCCATCTTGGGGCGCGTATATCTATCTATCAAATGATTTCTCCTTTGATCGAGAAGACTTGGGCCTTACTTAGAGAGGGCAGACTTAAAATCGGCTACCGCCTTGGCGATGGCCGGATCGCTTAGGGCAAGCATTTGAGCGGCTAAAATCCCCGCGTTCTTGGCTCCGCTAACGGCCACGGTTGCCACCGGAACCCCGCTTGGCATCTGGACCATCGAAAGGAGCGAGTCCATCCCGCCAAAATCCTTGGAATAGATGGGCACCCCGATGACCGGAAGGCTGGTGTGAGCGGCAACGACACCGGCCAGATGAGCGGCCTTGCCAGCCCCGCAGATCAAAACCTTTATCCCCCGCTCCTTTGCGCTCAAAGCATATTCGCTGACGCGGGCCGGATTTCTGTGAGCCGACATGACATTAACTTCGAAGGGGACGCCAAGCTCGCTCAAAGCCTCTTCAGCTCCCTTCATCACCTCGGCATCTGACGAACTTCCCATCAAAATCCCAACCAAAGCTTGCTCCAATTCTCCTCCTAATAATTTACTCTTTGTAATTTACGGCCCGAAGGGCAATATCCTTGCGATAGAATATGCCCTCAAAACTGATCTCCTTTATCGCCTCATAGGCGAGCCTTCTGGCATCCGCAAAATCGCTGCCCAGCGCCGTCACGTTCATGACCCGCCCGCCGTTGGTAACGAGCCGGCCGCTCTCTAGGGCGGTTCCGCCGTGAAAGAGAAGGGCGCCGTTCTTTAAACTCATCTCGCTCGCCCCTTCGATGAGGAGACCCTTTTCGTAGTCGCCCGGATAGCCCTTGGAGGCCAGAACGACAGAGACGCAAGGCTCGCTTTTCCAGTCGATCTTCTTGATGTCTTTCAGCCTGCCCTCGGCCACGGCCAGCATTATCTCGAAGAGATCGCTCTTCATCCGGGGCAGGATGGCTTGAGTTTCGGGGTCGCCGAAGCGGCAGTTGAACTCGAGCACTTTGGGACCGTCTTTAGTTAAAATGATGCCGCCATAGAGGACGCCGCTATACTCGATCCCCTGCTTGGCAAGCTCGGCAACGACCGGTTTGATGATCTCTTTGACTATCTTTTTGGCCGTCTCTTCGCCGACGGAAGGGACGGGAGAATATGAACCCATGCCGCCGGTATTTGGCCCCATGTCGCCGTCATAGACGCGCTTGTAATCCTGGGCGCAGACCATCGGGATGACGGTCTCGCCCTGGACGAAGGAGAGGAGGGAGAGCTCCTCGCCCTCCAAGAAATCCTCTATCAAGACTTGCTCTCCGGCCAAGCCGAATTTCTTATCTATCAAACAGGTCTTAAGGGCCCAGAGGGCCTCCTGCATGTCTTTGGTTATGATGACCCCTTTGCCGGCGGCCAGACCGTCGGCCTTGATGACCAAGGGGAAATCGGACTCATTGACGCAGGCGGCGGCCTCATCGTAGTCGGTAAAGATCTTGGAAGCGGCCGTGGGAACATTGCAGGCTTCCATAATCCGCTTGGCAAAGATCTTGCTCCCTTCCATTTGAGCGGCCGCTTGGCTCGGGCCAAAAACTTTCATGCCCCGCTCGGCAAGAAGATCGGAAAGGCCTAAAACTAGCGGGCCTTCCGGACCGATCACGGTCAGGTCTATGACATTATCTTTGGCAAAATCGGCGATGGCTCGGGTATCTTCGGAAGGGATGTAAATATTTTCGGCAATTTGAGCGGTGCCTCCGTTCCCGGGGGTGCAGAAGATCTCATCGACCAAAGGGCTCTCTTTAAGCTTCCAGACGATGGCGTGCTCGCGGCCGCCGCTACCGACCACCAAAACCTTCATCAAATCCTCCAAAAGATCGAGACCGGACGGGTATCCAAAGGGGAGCTGGTAGTCACTCCCAAGTAAAATTCTACCATTAATCCTTAAAGATTATCTGTTTTCTCTTGGGACCGACCGAGATCATATTTATTCTGACTTTACCGAGCTCCTCTATCATTTCCAGGTAATCTGTCGCCGCTTTGGGAAGATCAGAATAGCTCTCTATCTCGCAGAGGCTCTCCTTCCAGCCCGCCGCTTCCTCATACATCGGCTTTGCCTTATGAACGATGGTCTGGTGAGGCGGAAAACTATCGAAACGCTCCCCTTCGTATTCATAGCCGACGCAAATCTTGATCCGGTCGAACTGGGAGAGAACGTCCAGTTTGGTCAGGGCGATTTCGGTCAGGCCGTTGACCATATTGGCATAACGCAAGATGACCGCATCAAACCAGCCGCATCTTCTGGGCCGCCCGGTCGTGGTGCCGTATTCGCCGCCCTTCTCGCGGATGAGATCGCCGATCTCATCGGCCAGCTCGGTTGGAAACGGCCCCGAGCCGACCCGGGTCACATAGGCCTTAACCACTCCGACCACCTTGTCTATCCGCCCTGGCCCGATGCCCGCTCCGATGCAGGCCCCGCCGCTAACCGGCGAGGAGGAGGTAACGAAGGGATAGGTACCATGATCGATATCGAGCAGGGTCCCTTGGGCCCCCTCCAGAAAGACGTTTTTGCCCTCATCGAGGTAGCGGTTGATGGTCAGAGCCGTATCGTCTATGTGCCCTTTAAGACGCTCGGCGTAAGCGGAATAATCGCCTATTATCCCTTTGGGCTCGAAGGGCTCCAGGCCGTATATCTTGGTCAAGAGCTCGTTCTTCTCGTCCAAGGCGACTTTGAGCTTTTCGGCAAATATCTTCATATCCAGCATATCTTGAACCCGAAGGCCAAGGCGGCTCATCTTGTCGCCATAGGCCGGACCGATCCCCTTTCTGGTCGTTCCGATGTTAGCCTTGCCCAGTTTGAGCTCGCGGGCTCCATCCATGACCAGATGATAGGGCATGACCAGGTGGGCATTGCAACTGACCAGAAGTTTTGAGGTATCGACCCCTTTAGCTTCGAGACCGTCCAGCTCCCCGATCAATACCTTGGGGTTGACCACCACCCCATTTCCGATGATACAGGTGATGTGGGGGTAGAGTATCCCCGAGGGGATGAGGTGAAAGCGAAACTCGTTATCGCCGTCGATGACGGTATGGCCGGCGTTGTCGCCGCCCTGGTATCTGACGACCACATCCATCTGATCGGCCAGAAGATCGGTTATCTTGCCCTTGCCTTCATCGCCCCATTGGGCTCCTATCAAAACGGTTGCCGGCACTAAAAAACCTCCATTTTTTTAAATGAAACTATTTGATCGAGGCGGCGATGGCTCTGGCCGCCGCGACTCCCGAGACCGAGGCCTGAACCAAACCCCTGGTGATGCCGGCCCCATCCCCGATGGCATAGAGATTCTTGACCTCCGTCTCGAAGGTGGGCCTAAGCTGCAGGCGGGAGGAGTAGAACTTGACCTCGACGCCATAGAGCAAGGTATCCTTGGAATTTATGCCGGGAGCAACCTTGTCCAAGGCCTCGATCATCTCCAAAATATCACATATATATCTATAAGGCAGAACGAAGCTTAAGTCGCCCGGGGTCGCCTTGAGCGTCGGGGTGACCAGGCTCTGGGAGATCCTGGCCCCGGTCGAGCGCCTTCCCCGCTTGAGATCGCCCAGGCGCTGGATGATAATCCCGCCGCCGAGGAGATTCGCCAGGCGAGCGATATGCTTGCCGTAGGCAATCGGCTCTCGGAATGGATCGGTAAAGGCCGTGCTAACAAGCAAGGCAAAGTTGGTGTTGTCCGTCTTTCTATCGGCATAGCTCTGGCCGTTGACCGTCACCACGTCGCCATAGCTCTCTTTGGCCACCTCGCCGTTTGGACAGACGCAAAAAGTCCTCACCTTATCATCGAACGATCTCGAGTAGTAGACCAGCTTGGGCTCGTAGAGATATTTGGTAATCGGCTCCATCACCGAAGCAGCCGTCTCGATCCTGAGGCCGATATCGACCGCGTTCATATTGAGCCGAAGGTTAAGACGCCTGGCCTCTGACGAGAGCCAGTCTGAGCCGACCCGCCCTGGGGCAACCACTACCGCTTTGGCCCAAATCATCTCTCCGGATGCCAATCTCACCCCTTTAAGCAGGCCATTTTCGACCACGATCTCTTGAACGTCGGCGCCGGTTCTGGTCTCGATCTTTTGGTCCAGAGTCTCCTTCATCGCCTTCATGATGTCTCTGGCCTTCTCGGTGCCCATGTGTCTTATTTTGGCCGGAATCAAAATCAATCCGGCCAGCTCAGCCTCGTGGTGGAGGCGCTCTATCTCGGCCTGGTCGGTGCCATGCTCTTTTTCGGCGGCCCCGTAATTCAAATAGACCGAATCGACGTACTCGATCAGCTTATCCAGAGAGTCTCTAGACATATACTCGCCGAGCCAGCCCCCGAACTCGGAGGAGAGAGTCAGCTTGCCGTCACTGAAGGCGCCGGCTCCGCCCCAACCCGATGTCACGGCCTCATAATAGCCCTCGGCCTTATCCTCAAGACGAGCCGATCTCGCCTCGATATCCTGACCCTTCTCAAGCACGAGGACCTTTATATTATCTTTCTTAGCAAGCTCAAGTGCGGCAAAAATACCGGCCGGCCCGGCCCCAACTATGACTACGTCGTATTCCTTCACCGCGGCTCCCCCTCAAATAGTAAGCTTAAGACGCCTCTTAAATCTGCCAAAGATGAGGTTTGGTTTAATCGTAGCCCTTGGCCAGGTTGACGAACCTGGTATATTGCTCCAAAAAGGCCAGCTTAATAGTACCGGTCGGGCCGTTCCTATGTTTGCTCAAGATGACTTCGGCGATACCCTTCTCGTCGGAGTCGCGATTATAATAGTCGTCGCGGTAGATGAAGATGACGAGATCGGCGTCCTGTTCTATGGCGCCCGATTCCCGAAGGTCGGAGAGTAGGGGCCGCTTGTCGGTCCTCGATTCGACGGCCCGAGAGAGCTGAGAGACGGCAATGACCGGAACGTCCAATTCGCGCCCGAGTATCTTAAGCGACCTTGAAATCTCGGAGATCTCTTGCTGGCGGCTCTCGCTTCTGGTTCTCGACTGCATGAGTTGCAAATAATCTACGACGATCAGACCTAGTTTATGCTTGGCCATCAACCTTCTCGCCTTGGCCCTGACCTCCATCATGGTGATGGACGGGGTGTCATCTATATACAAGGGGGCCTCAGCCAAACGGCCGGCCGCAAAGGAGAGATCGCGCCAGTCCTCTGAGGCAAGCCGCCCTGAGCGCAGAAGCTGAACATCGACCCTGGCTTCGGAGCAGAGTAGCCGCTGGGCCAATTGCTGGCGGCTCATCTCCAAGCTGAAGATGGCAACTGGCGTCTTCTCCTCGATGGCCACGTGCTGTGCAATGGAAAGGACGAGTGAGGTCTTGCCCATACTGGGGCGGGCGGCGATGACGATGAGATCGGAGGGGTGCAGACCGCTCGTCTTCTCGTCGAGGTCGGTCAGGCCGGTAGGCAGCCCGGAGACGGCCGCCCCTCTCCTCTGAAGCTTCTCGATATGCTCGAAGCCCTCCTTCAAGAGCTCCTTGATATGGGCAAACTTTTCGCTTATTCGCCTTTTGGAGACAGAGAAGATTTTACTTTCAGCCTCATCGATCAGAAGGCCGATGTCATCGATGCCCTCATAACCCATGTTGACCACGTCTGTTGCGGCACGAATGAGCGATCTTATGACCGAGTTCTTCTCAACAATCTCGGCATAGTATTTGGCATTGGCCGCCGTGGGAACGACGTTAATCAGGGTGTGGATGTAGGCTCGGCCGCCGACCGCTTCAAGCTGACCTGTTGCCTCCAGCTCTTCGGCCACGGTTATCGGATCGACGGCCTCGCCCTTGGTATAGAGCGAGGTTATAGCCTCGAAAATTTTCTGGTGAGTGGGACGATAGAAGTCCTGAGCGCTTATTTTATCGGCGGTCTCGGCGATCACCTCAGAAGAGATTATCATGGAGCCTAGAAGCGACTGCTCCGCCTCGTTATTGTGGGGAGGGATCCTGTCTTTGAGCTGATCGTCAAGGATCTTCTTGACTCTGGGCGCGTTATCGGCCATCAAAGCTCCTTACTCGCTTACGAGTTCGATATCGATTTTGGCCTCTACTTCGGGGTGGAGTTTTATCAAGACGGGGCAGATTCCAATCACCCTGATATTATCCCTGATATCGATCTTCTTTTTATCCACCGTGACCGAAAACTCCTTTCCGATGGCGCTTGCGACATCCTTTGCCGTTATAGAGCCGTAGAGCTTGCCCTTTTCGCCCGCTTTGACTTTTATCTGCAATGATTTGCCGCTCAGCTTGTCAGAGATGGTTAAAGCTTCGGCCTTTATTTCGGCGAGCCCTCTCTCGTGGGCCGCCTTGCGTTTTTTGAGATCGGCCAGATTGGCCTCGGTCGCCTCGATGGCAAGTCCCTTGGCAAAGAGAAAGTTTCTGGCGTAACCTGGATTCACCTTGACCACGTCGCCCGGCTTTCCGAGTGCTTTGACTTCCTTTATCAATATCACATTCATGGGCTACCCGCCTACAAAATATGAACTTACAACATGGTGATTCCTACCTAACTGGTACTGTGATATGATACCTTTATGCTTGATA
>JASEGU010000035.1:0-4060 GCA_030017835.1 Actinomycetota bacterium
TATGGACTGATGGGACATCAAAAATCAGTCTCTTCTTTTTAAATTGCAAGCGTCAACAGTTTTATGGCTTCTCTGCGCCCTCAATTTCGGGGTGACCGGCCGGCTGCTCGCCGCTCATTATCTGCTCCTCCGTCAGTGGCGGCGGGATGACAACCTTCTTCTCCGTCTCTTCAAGGCCCATTATGCTGAAAGTCTTATAGGCGTAGCCGGCAATGAAACCGACGATGAACCAGGCAACTACGACGACTGCGGCCACTCCTCTGATCTTATCGCCCTTTTCGGCTCCCTCTTTTGAAGGCTTTGGTCTTGACCCGCCTTTTGGGCTCTCATCGGCAAAGAGATCATCATCTCCAATTTTGGCCAACTTAAGCCCCTTCTCTCTTGTAGACCTTTACCACTTCCGGGCGGAAGGAGTCTATCTTGGAGGCCCGCCGATCCAGCTTCCTTATGACGATATAAGATAGGCCCAGACTGGCCAGAGCCATGATGAAGCCCAGAGTATCGGCCTCCATCTTGATATAGTTCGAGAGGTAGAGGCCGAGATAAAAACCGGCCAAGAGGAAGATGAGCGGGATTATGAATACTATGGCGTAGGCGGCGACCATATTCTTGGATCTAACATTTAAGGCCACCCGGTCGCCGACCTCGGCTCCGAGGTTGTTTGTAGCCTCGGTCCTCATCGTTCCGCTGACGCTGGCCGAGCAGGCCTTGCAGCCCGTGCAGGCCGGTGAGCGCTCGAATTCTACGACCGCCTTATTTTCTTTGAGCTCTATTACGAGTCCGGTCTCTTTCATGATACCACCTCAACCTTTCAGTTTGGCTATGATGGGCTCGGATGCTGCCCTTATCGCCTCCCTATCCAAGGTGAGGTGTTCACCTCCTTCATATACTATTTTTCCTCCTATCATGGTGAAGACGACATCCTCCTGATTTGCCGTATAGACCAATGATGAGTAGGGATCGCAGGTTAGATTGGTGTGGGTATTTGATATATCGACGGCTATGATGTTGGCCTCCTTATCCTTTTCTAAGGAGCCGACCTTGGAATCGAGTCCCAAGACCTCGGCCCCGCCAAGAGTGGCCATGCGGATGAAGGCCCCGGCCGAGAAGCCCTTTACCTTGGCCTCTTTTCCCCTCTGCAGGAGAAGACCGATCCTCATCTCATCGAACATATCCATCGTGTTATTGCTGGCCGGGCTATCCATGCCGATGGCGACCTTTATCCCCCTTGAAAGAAATTTGCTCAAGGGGGCGATGCCCATGCCGAGCTTTGCGCTGCATTTGGGACAGTGGACGACCGAAACGCCGTATTTCTTCAAGATGTCTATGTCGTAGTCATCAACCTGAACGCAGTGGACGGCGATGACCTTACCAGACTCCAAGGCCTCCCACTGCTCGACATATTTGACCGGACTGACCCCCATGGGCTGCCAGAGAAGGTCATCCCAGCCCATCTCCTTCAAATACCTGGTGGCAAGGGGACTCGCACCGTATTTGACGAACTCCACCTCGTCGGAAGAGCCGGCCAAGTGGAATGAGACCGCAAGGCCGTCTTTCTTGGCCCAGGCGCTGACCGCCTTGAAGAGGAGCGGGCTGACCGCATAAACGGAATAGGGCGAGACCCCGATGCTGATGCCGGTCCCCTTCGTCTCGACCTGCCAGGACTTGACGTTCTCCTTGGCCTCAGCTATCAGCGCCTCGACCTTGGAGTTATCCATGCCTAAGACCTCGCAGAAGATTATCCCACTAAGGCCGGCCTCCTTGGTTGCCCAAAGACTCGCCCCAGAGCTCGTGGTATCAGCGATGGAGGTGATGCCGCTGGAGATGGCCTCCAGGGCTCCCAGGCGGGCCGAGACGAGCCAATCCTCCTTGCTCAAAAGACGCGATTTTTCGGTGACTTGAAGCTTCCAATCGGAAAAGGCGAGATCGTCGCAGGAGCCGCGAAAGACACTATACTCCAAGTGGGAGTGGGCATCGACGAAACCGGGCATGATGACCGAGAGGCCCAAATCCTTGATCTCTTCGCTTCGATATTTGGCTGAAAGCTCCTTTAGCTCTCCAATCTCGACAATCCGGCTGCCGTCCACAAGGACCGCGCCATCCTCGATTGGAGGCTCGCTTATCGGTAGAACCCATCTGGCGGTGAGTAACATCTATCCTCCATAAAGACATGTCTATTTGACGATGAAAAATCAGTGATAGCGTTCGACGACGAACTTGCCGATCGAAGCTAGCGACAGCTTAAGGTTTTGGTTCGGCAAGGGAGCGAGCGCTTCAAGGGCACGCTTGACGAACAAGGTTGCCTTCTCCTTGGCTCTCGCTATGGCCGAGGTCTCCTTGATGATCCCGGTGGCGAAAAGGATATCATAGTCAGATGAATTTACATCCTTTATCACCCTTTGTAAATCCTCACTCCTCTTACTCTCCTCGATGGCGTAGATGATGGGCAGGGTGACGACGCCCTCTTTTATGTCGATTCCGACCGGCTTGCCGAGATCTTTTCGGTCCGCCGTGATGTCCAAGATGTCGTCATATATTTGAAAGGCCACGCCGATCGCCTCGCCGAAATCTCTGACCGCAAGGGCCTCTTCTTCGCTG
Organism: Actinomycetota bacterium; assembly: GCA_030017835.1. Lineage (NCBI taxonomy): Bacteria > Bacillati > Actinomycetota > Actinomycetota bacterium. Next base: position 2,599 of record JASEGU010000035.1, read on the forward strand.
AGCGGAGCGATGGACGCTCCCGTGAAGCAGGCGGCCGCAAAAAGGGAGGCCGTCTTGCGCAGTGATTTATTCAGATAGCCCTCGACGGTCTGACCCGTATCCCTAAGGGCCTGGGTCTGCTCGATCTCGCCTTTGGTCAGGTCGAGAACGGCCGCGCTCAGGGCCCTTAAAACCTTGGGCTCGTTCAAAGATGAGATGATTTCGAAGGCTAACCCAAAGATGTGATCACCGACCGAGATGGCCGCTTGGCCGCCAAGGAGGAAGTTTACGGTATCGAACCCCCGTCTCTTTAGGGCACCGTCCAAGACATCATCGTGGATCAGAGAGGCGGCGTGAACCAACTCTATGGCCAGAGCGGCCAGGATCAGTTTATTCCGGTCCTCCTTTGTGGATTGACCGCAGACCAGGGTCAAGGTGGGCCGAAGCCTCTTTCCTCCGAAGGTAACGATCTTTGCGGCCGGCTTGAGTACAAGCTGACCACCCTCGTCAAAGAGGTGCTTGAGACGAGATTCGACCGATTGCAAGTCTTCCATTACCTGTCGGCCAAGCTGGATCCCGTAAAAATCGCTTGCGGTCATTTGGTTCCCACGTGGACGGCGACTATGCCTAGATTCAAGTTGATATAATCGACCTCTTTGAAACCGGCTCCCGTCATCATCTTCTTGAGTTCCCTCTGGTTTGGAAAGTTCTTTATGGATGAGGCGAGGTAACGATAGGATTCGAAATCCCCGCCAACCAGGCCGCCCAGGATCGGGATTACGACGGCCAGATAGAGTGAGTAGGCCCGGCTTAAGAAGGGAGATGGCGGGGCAGAGAACTCCAAACAGACCGCCCTCTTGCCCGGTTTTATCACCCGGTGCATCCCTGAGAAGACCTCCTCCATATTGTCCACATTTCTGATCCCAAAGCCGACCGAAGCCCCATCGAAGCTGTCGTCCTTGAAGGGCAGCTCGGTCGCGTCGGCCAGTTCAAAATCGATGTTGCGGTCCAGATTCTGCGCGGCCGCCTTCGATCTTGCGATGGCCAGCATGTCGGGGCAGAAATCGACGGCCTTGACCTTGGTCTTGAAACCCTTTTCGGCAATCCTCATGGCCAGGTCGCCGGTGCCGGTACAGATATCAAGGTATGAGCCGGAGGTGAGGTCGCCGAGCTGGGTGACCGCATATTCCTTCCAGCCGCTTTGAAGGCCGAAGCTTAAAATGGAATTGGTGAGGTCATACCTCTTTGAGACCTTGCAGAATATGTCCTTTACGTATTCGCCTTCGAGTCTGCTCTTTGCCAAATCATCCCACCTTCTTGGAGGGCTTAAGGAGCGCCTTTAAGATACCGAGCGGTCTGAACTTGAGAGGTCCTAGATGATTCGATCTACCGTCCGAAAATAACTGGCTGAGCCAGTTAAAAGCGGCGTGGCTCGAGGCTGATTCTGAGACGCTATAGCGATCAGCGTCCTCTTTGAGCTGGG
>JASEGU010000035.1:4156-7483 GCA_030017835.1 Actinomycetota bacterium
GGCGTGGCTCGAGGCTGATTCTGAGACGCTATAGCGATCAGCGTCCTCTTTGAGCTGGGCAAGCCTTCTGGACTTAAGCTCCTCGTCGCCCAGGGCCATTATCTCGTCGATCTTTCCGATAAGCTCCCTCTCAAAGGCGACCCGCTCGTCAAAGAGCCTGGCCTCGGCTTCTCCTATCACCCCGTATTTTAACTTGACCCTATTTATGCCGCTCATGGCGTCATAGGTGGCCGAAACATAGTCATCGGCCGTCATATAGTCGGTCTCGTAGTTTAAGACATATTTCCAGCTTGGGGCGAGGAGCGCCCTCCTGTGGTCATTTAGCGTCTTGAATTTTATCTTATATCCATATTTTTCGGGGTTTTCATATATCAAGCTGCCGGGATCGATGAAGGGAACGAGCGGCGAGATGAAGGCGAGCAGACGCTTATCCCCGTCAAACTTACTATACAGATAATCGGCATAGTTTACTGTATCTCTGGCCGAGTCGGCCGTCTGGAAGGGAAGGCCGGTCATGTAGTAGATCTCGAAACGCTCGGCCCCGTTAGCCAGGGCCCAGCCGATGCTCGCCTCCAGTTCTTCGTTGTCGAAGGTCTTGCCCGAGCCCCTCCGAACCACCATGTCATGGGATTCCAGCGAAGCCCCAATGGCATAGTGATTGAGCGAGCCGCCTGCCATTTTGAAGAAGTCTTCTCCCGGCGGAGAGAAGAATTCCAACCCGACCTGGTTCTTAAGATTGAGCCTCCTCGCCTCGGCAAAAAAGCGGCGCGCATAATCCTCCCCCGACTGAAGAAGGTCTCCTAAGACAAAGGTTGGACTGTTAAGACAGCCCTGGATGCTTAGTATGTCCCTTGCCACTAGCTCCGGATCGCGATAGGCCACCTCGCTTCGGCCATAGAAGTTCTTCTGAGCAAAGGCCGAGGCCCCGCAAAAACTGCAGTTCTTGGTGCAACCCTTGCATGTTATGACGGCGGTCGAGGGGTGCTTCAGCCAATCCTTCCAAGGCAAACAGCCAACAAGATCGCGGTAACGGATGGCCGACTTCATCATGAAGGAGTAGTCCATGTTTATGTGATTGATATCTTTCGGCACATGGGTTAGGGGATTTTCGCAAACCCGCCTCGCCCCGTCTCGATAGGTCAGGTTGGGCACGGACCTTAAATCTCCTCCCTCCTTGATGATCTTAAGGAGTTGCCGCAGGGGCTCCTCGGTCGAGTCGCCTCGGATAACGTAATCGATGAAGGGATACTCCATGAGTTCCTTGTGAAAATAGGATGAGGAGTAGCCGCCGAAGATTATGGGCCTGTCTGGATGATGCTTTTTGACCAACTTGGCCACCTCGATACTGCCGTGGGCGTGAGGGAGCCAGTGGAGATCGATCCCGAAGGCTCTGGCCTTGAGCGACCTTATCCTCTTTTCAACGTCAAAATTTTTGCTCTTAAGCATCAGGACGGCCAAATTAACGACCCTTGCCTTATGGCCGAATCTATCTAGATATTCGGCCATGATCGAAAAGCCCATCGGATACATCTCGAAGATGGGGGCGGACGGTATCAGGTCGCTCAAGGGGCCGTACATTATGGTCTTCTCCCTAAAATCATAGACGCTGGGAGCGTGGAGCAGTATCAGATCTATCTCAGGCAAGTCTATATCCTCCAAATATTATTGATCAGAAAGCGGCGGGCGAAATGATGGATTTAAGAATTTTACGGGCGGCGCCATTGGGCAATGTTTCAAGGAGCCGGGCCGTCTCATCGTAAAGGGATAAGGGAGCCTTCTCGCCCAGAAGCTCCATTTTGATCAGGCGGCCAAGCGATCTTCCAAAGACGCCGAGATCATCTAAGAGTTTGCCGGTAAGACCTGCGGCAAGTCCTCCAAGGAAGACGGCGGCGGTCAACTCCTCCACCCAAACGAGCGGCTCGCCTTGAGACTCAAAAGAGCGTCTTGCCACCTCTTTTATGATTTTAGAGAGGTGACCCGCATAAGTGGGGTCGGGAAGAGATGCCACCATCCCAAGGGCTTTGGCATAACATAGGTCGCCCAGAATTAGGCCCGTGTTTTTTGGCTCATCCAGATAGTGCTCAGAGAATCCCAGATTCAAAAACTCAAGAGCCAGTGCGATCTTCTCGATCGCAACTGGGTCGCCGTGACCAAACCCGAAGGCGATGTAAGAGAGATTGGCATAGGTGAGGTCCTTTGGACGAACTGAAACAGCCACCTTGAGCTCTGGGAAGCCTTCGATTTCGGTATTTAAGAGATCGGATATTCCTCTCAAAAAGTCCTTAGTTTCTATAGTTATCTTAATACCACCCGATGAACGTGAATCCCTCAAAGCGGCCCTTTACCTAAAAACTTTTCAGGCGCCAAGCTCGCTCAAGAAGGAGAGTATCTGCATCTCGACCGCGAGATCTATCTGGCGCAGAGTCACGCCCTCGGGGACCTTGAGTGAGACCGGGGCGAAATTGAGGACGGCCTTTATGCCAGCTTCTGCGAATCCATCTAAGGCCTCTTGCGCTTTTGGAGCGGGCGTCGCTATCACGCAGATCTCTATATTTTCGCTTTTAAGGGCCTCTTTGAGGTCGCCCAAGCTCCTGACCTTGAGGCCATCGACGGTAAGGCCGATCTTGTTTGGGTCTGAGTCGAAGACGGCCAGGATGGGAAAGCCCTTCTCAACGAAGCCCTTATATTTGACGAGGGCCGTTCCGATCCTTCCGGCTCCTATTATGGCGACATTCCTCGCTCTTTTTAGGCCCATAAAATCGGCTATCTGAGTAGCCAAGAGACCCACGTCGTAGCCGACCCCCCTGGTGCCGAACTCTCCTAAGAAGGAGAGGTCCTTCCTGAGCTGTGGTCCGTTACCTCCAGCCAGTTCAGCAAGGTCAGAGGAGGAGACGACATCGACTCCGCTGGCCATCAGCTCTTTCAAATACCTCAAGTATATCGGGAGCCTGGTCACCGTGGCCTGAGGTATCTTCTTTGTTTTTAAGCCCTTTTCCCTCTTTGCCAAAGAGATCACCCTCGAGATTTAGCAGCCCTGCTTGCTTAAGAAGAACCCAATCTGTCAAGCATAATCGATTGAGAAAAAATGCTCAAGAAGCAAACGGTTTTAATGATTATGCCACTTCGAGTTGACCAAGGAAGCTCAAACTGGTTAAGGATCAAGGTCTCCCATGAAGCATCCGCTTCATGGGAGACCTTGATTGGATATCTTTAACCAAACTACTCGCCCATAAGGTGGTTTAGCTTACCGCGCCCCTCTCCTTTAGGACTTTCATGGGGTCGGTTATGTGTTTGTGGAGGCCAAGCTCTTTGGGATCGCTTCCAAAT
>JASEGU010000036.1 GCA_030017835.1 Actinomycetota bacterium
GTGGCCGCCTCTTCAAAACCACTAGATGTCAGGTAAGCTGTTGACTAGTACATTTTATGATTTTTTATTAATAACTAATAGGCGAGGTTAGATGGCTGGCAGAAGATCAGATGGACCGATGAATGATGGGGGAAGGGGGCAGAACGGTTAATATTTAGTCGTAAGTCTTTATCACATTATACAAACTATCTCGCTCGACAGGCTTTAGGCCTACCGCCCGTACCAACTCGATCAATTCCTCTTTTGTAACCGACTTTGAGGAGGAGGCTCCGGCGGCGTGGGCGATCCTCTCTTCGGTTACCGTGCCGTCTATATCATCGGCTCCAAAGGTCAGGGCCATCTGGGCCAAGGGCAGGCCGAGCATGATCCAGTAGGCCTTGATGTGGTCGAAGTTATCGAGCATCAGGCGGCTTACGGCGATCATCCTTAAAGTTTCGACGGCCGAAGGTTTCATTAGGTGGTCAAGACCGGTATTTTCGGGTTGGAAGGGCAGGGGGATGAAGGCGTTAAAACCGCTCGCCTGGTCCTGAAGTTCGCGCAGGGCTATCAAGTGGTCTATCCTCTCTTCATCGGTTTCGATGTGGCCAAAGAGCATGGTGGCATTGGACTTTAGCCCAAGCTTGTGGGCGGCGCCCATCACATCCAGCCACTCGGTCCCGCTTGCCTTGTTGGGGCAGAGCTTGGCCCGCACCCTCGGGCTAAAGACCTCGGCTCCGCCGCCGGGCAAAGAATCCACCCCGGCCTCCTTTAGGGCGATCAAGACATCGCTTAGGCTTAAGTTAGAAATCTTTGAGAAGTGAACGATCTCGACGGCGGTGAAGGCTTTGATGTGAATCAAGGGAAACTCGCATCTTAAGGCCCGGATCACCGAGAGGTAGTAATCGAAGTCCATATCGGGGTGGAGGCCGCTTACCACGTGAAGCTCGGTCATATCGGAGGGGCCGGCTTTGGCGGCGGAGACGGCCCCTTGCGGGCTCATCAAGTAGGCCCCGCGCTCGCCGCTCTTGCAGCTAAAAGCGCAGAACTTACAACCGGACATGCAGATATTTGTAAGATTGATGTGGCAGTTTACGTTGAAGTATGCAGTCTCTCCGCCTTTAGCCCTCTTGGCCGCAAGGGCGAGCTTTCCAAGTGAGATCAGGTCATCGTTTTCGAGGAGGGCAAGGCCCTCTTCCCTCTCAAAGCGCTTGGGATTAACGGTTCTCATGGCCCCTTTCATTGCTAAGGTGAACTGGTCGGTGATATTATAGCACAAGGTAAGACTGGCATTTTATCGAGGTGATGATGGCTTTTAAAGATTTAAGGGAGTTCATAAAATTTTTGGAGGAGCGCGGCGAGCTCAAAAGGGTGAGTGCAACCGTCGATCCCATCCTTGAGATGACCGAAATTGTTGATCGCATCTCAAAGGCGAGCGGCCCGGCCGTCCTCTTCGAAAAGGCCAAGGGCTCTAAGATGCCGGTTTTGATGAACGCTTTTGGAACGACGGCGCGGATGGCTTGGGCCCTTGGAGTGGATAATTTGGATGAGGTGGGCGAGCGGGTGAGGAAGCTCACCTCATTTGGGTCTCCAACCGGGGCCGGCGAGAAGCTCGGCGCCCTGCTAAAGCTGAAAGACCTGGCCGGATACGGCCCAAAGCTCGTCAAGAAGGCTCCCTGCCAAGAGGTCGTCATCAGCGGAAATCCCTCTCTAAATGATCTGCCCATCCTAAAGTGCTGGCCGGGTGACGGCGGCCGCTTCATCACCTTGCCCCTCGTCATAACCAAAAACCCGCTCGACCAAAAGCAGAATATGGGCATGTACCGGATGCAGGTCTTCGACGAGCGGACGACCGGCATGCATATTCACCTCCATCACGATGGGGCCGAAAATTATCGAAAATCCGAGAAGATGGGCGAGCCTATGGAAGTCGCGGTCGCCTTGGGCGGCGATCCGGCCACCATCTATGCGGCAACGGCCCCCTTGCCCAAGGGTTTGGATGAGCTCATCTTTGCCGGGTTCTTGAGAAAGAAGCCGGTTGAAGTGGTAAAGGCCAGAACGGTCGATCTCTTGGTTCCGGCCCAGGCCGAGATAATCCTTGAGGGCCACATCGACCCCATCAAGAGGCAGCGAGAAGGCCCCTTTGGCGATCACACTGGCTACTATTCGCTGGAGGGTGACTATCCGGTTTTCAACCTAACCTGCATAACCAGGCGAAAGGATGCCATCTATTCGGCAACAGTGGTAGGCAAGCCTCCCATGGAGGATTGTTATATGGGCAAAGCGACCGAACGCATCTTCTTGCCCCTCTTGCAATTGGTATATCCTGAGATAGTCGATATGGACTTGCCCTTGGAGGGGGTCTTTCATAACTGCGCCATCATCGGGGTAAAGAAGAGCTATCCCATGCACGCAGCCAAGGTTATGAACGGCATCTGGTCGATGGGACAGATGATGCTGACCAAGATGATCGTGGTGGTCGATGAGGATATCGATGTCCACAACTACTCGGAAGTGGCCTGGAAGGTCTTTAACAACGTCGATCCGGCAAGGGATATCATCATCACCCGCGGCCCCTTGGACGCGCTAGATCACTCCTCGCCAACTGCAAATTTCGGTTCCAAGATGGGCATTGATGCCACTCGCAAGTGGAAGGAAGAGGGGCATGACCGCGAGTGGCCGGACGATATCGTCATGAATGAAGAGATAAAACGCCTGGTCAGCTCAAGGTGGAAGGAGTACGGTTTTAAATAAGCTTTCGGCCACCCTCAAAATGATAAAGTTTGAACATTCCATATTCGCTCTGCCCTTTGCCTACGTTGGGGCGATGATCGCCCTTAGTGGTTTTCCGAGCGGGGCCCAAATCCTCTGGATAACACTCGCCATGGTTGGGGCAAGGAGCTTTGCCATGTGCCTTAACAGGCTGATCGATAAAGGGATAGATGCAAGGAACCCAAGAACCAAGGATAGGGCGCTGGTTACCGGGCTGCTTTCGGAGCTAGATGTGATCATTTTTGCGCTTGTTTCGCTCGGCCTCTTCTTTTTGGCCGCCTTTAACTTAGCTCCCCTTTGCCGGTATCTCGCTCCGCTCTTTGTCATCCCATTTGTGATATATCCATATACCAAGAGGTTCACCTCACTCTGCCATCTGGTTTTGGGCTTAAGTCTGGGGCTCTCTCCGATCGGAGCCTGGGTCGCCGTGACTAACTCAATCTCGCCCATAGCCATCTTGCTCGGCGTTTCAGTCATGTTTTGGGTGGCCGGCTTCGATGTCATCTACTCTTGCCAGGATATCGAGGTCGATAGGAGGGACGGCCTCTTCTCGATCCCGGTAAGGCTCGGCATTGGCCCAGCTTTGAAGATGGTGGCTGTCTTTCACGTCGTCTCGGTCATTCTTCTCCTTCTGGCCGGCCGCCTTGCCGGTTTGAGTTTCATGCATTATGTCGGCGTCTTCGTCGTCTCGGTCCTCCTCTTCTATGAGGATAACCTTGTAAGACCCGAAGACCTATCCAAGGTCAATACGGCCTTCTTCACCTTAAATGGGATGATAAGCGTGGTCGTCTTCGTCTTTACCGCCTTAAATTATGCGATCTAGATAAGGGGTTTAACTTTGCGGATAGTTGTTGGAATCACCGGAGCATCCGGCTCCGTCTATGCGGAAAAACTATTAAAAGAGCTCACCAGAGGGGGCCATGAGGTCAAGCTCATCCTGACCGAGGCCGCAAAATACGTCATAAATTTGGAAATCGGTCTAGATTTAGCAGGAGATTTTGAAGCTATAGAGAATTCTCTTAAAATGTGGGTTGGTGGTAACGCTTCGGACCTGCTAGAATATATTGAGATCGACGATATAGCCTCCAAGATCAGCAGCGGCTCCTATCCGACCCATGCGATGGTGGTCATCCCCTGCTCGATGGGGACGCTCGCCTCGATCAGGGCGGGAATATCCAAGAATATCTTGGAGCGGGCCGCTGATGTGACTTTGAAAGAGGGACGTCCCTTGATACTGGTTCCAAGGGAGACGCCTTTAAGCGAGTTACATCTTGAAAATATGCTGACTTTAAAGAGGGCGGGAGCGACCATCTTGCCCGCCATGCCCGGATTTTATAACAGGCCTGATAGCATAGATGATCTGGTCTCTTTCATTGTAGGTCGTCTTTTGGACCTCCTGGGCATCGCCCACCATCTCTACAAGAGATGGGAAGGCTAAGTGATGATGTGGCTAAGGAAAAGGATTTTGAACCGAAGCTCAAGGTAAAAAAGGATTTAAGCATCTTTTCTCGTCCAAAGAAATGGCCAATCTTCGTTGGGATAGCCTTTTTTCTACTGCTCCTGATCGTATTCGTATTTCTCTTTCTGCTTGCTCCGGTTCCTTCCTAGGATATTTTTCGAAGTTAAGTTATGGTCCGCCCGATGGGCGGCCTTTTGCTTTGTGCTATTTATTTGCTTTGCTTAATCATCCACCTTGACCTTGAATTCGAACTCGGTTTCATTTTTGGCCCTGTCAAAGAGGGTTATCCTTAATACATAATTTCCCTCACCAGCCATCCTTCCCTTGGAGCTCCTCCCATCCCAGGCAAAGGTGAAGCTCTGGGTTAGAGCGTTACTCGCATATGAGTAGATTTTGATCGGCGTTTTGATGCGATCTTCGTCTTCATCGTCATCATCACCGCTAACCTTAAAAACTTCAGCCAGATAGGTGACCGGTTCATCCGCCTCGGCCCTGACCGAAGCCTTTTTTCTCTCTTCGGGATCGACCAGCTTGCTTAGCACAGTAAAGACGCCATTTGCCGGAGTGGTATCCACGGTAAAGCTCCAGTCCCCTTGAGCTTGATTTCCCGCCTTATCATAAGCGGTAAGGTTAACTTCGTGCTCTCCATCGGTTAGTGGCGAGGGTGGGGTAGCCGATACTTTGCCACTCTCAGAGTCGAAGTTGCAAGCAAGCTTGGCTCCATCGATCTGCATGATGATATTTTCACTATCTACCCCGATGCCTTCCGCGTCATCAGTGATGACGGCCGAGATGGTTGGTGCGGGGTTGTCTGTGAAGGAGCCGTTTGATGGCGTAAGATCGGTTATGGTGGGTGCGGTTGAGTCCATCAGTTTGTCGATGTCTAAAAATCCTTCAGAGAGGTTTTTATGAAAATAGGCGGATTGTCTGTCAAGTTCAGAAGAGGGGTTTTTAATGTGCTCCTCAATGACTTCTTTTAAGATATCTCTAAATTGTTCATCACTTGTAATTTCGACGGTTACTACATACATTTCTTCGCCATCTTCAGTCAAGGTGGACTCGTCTTGAACGACCAAGACGCCTGCCGCCTCGGCTCTCTCACTTACTTCCTGCCAAAAAGCATATTCTTCAGCCTCAGCTTGACCGGGAACCTCATCAAACTCGCCAGCCTCCAAGGCCCAAGCCCGCTCAAGTTTGAAGAGATCTAGCTTTTGTAGAAACTGTGAAATCATAAAGGATGGCCTGTTAAGGATGGCCAAAGAGGCAAGCGGAGACGATCCGGGCAACCTAAAAGGACGCACACGACTTGATATATCGTTATAGGGTATCCCACCTCTAGGAATAGGGCTAGAAGACCAGTTAATAACCTTTTCAACTGAAAGATCGATATTATTTTTGGCCCCCCTAGCAACCATGTCCCTTTCGAATTTTTCAAAATCAGTAATTACAGTGCCATAACTAAGATAGGTAGCAGCCACTGTTGCTCCCCAAGCCTTACACCTTGCCTTTATTTCCAGTTCCTTCATGACTGAATTGATGGCCTCTTTTTTTAGCTCATAATCAGATTTTTGAGCTATCCCATCATCCTCAAGATCAACTTCATGCAATCTTATCATCTCGTAGTTCACCAGGGCTTTTCTAATCTGTTTGGGAAAGAATCTAGATGAAGATAAATCACCGTTATAAGGCATGCCTTCTGTAATGTACGTATAAAAATCGTACAAGGTCTCTCCCTTAACATGGCGCCAAGATTCCCCAGAGAAAAGGCCCATCGGTATCGGAAAAAGCTTTTTATTATGAGCCACCCAGTCGGCTGCGATGTGTCCGCCCCAACCGAGCCCAGAGGCATAATATTCCGAAGAGAGATTTGCAAATCCCCTTGTCTTGAGCATGAGATAAGCGAAGTTTGGTTTCTCACGATATGGGTAACTTGATGGGTTTTTTGGATCCCTTGCCTCATCCGGCGAATGAACGTAATCTTCTACCGAGCCAAAACTAGGTGGTAAAGCAAACATATCTGGCCCTGTGCCATTTGCGGCAAACACCGCTCCCTTAGATATGCTTAAAATGTAAAAGTCAATAGCTTACCTAACAGTCCTCCCCCTTGGGACGCTTGTCCGCCT
>JASEGU010000037.1 GCA_030017835.1 Actinomycetota bacterium
TTTACAGGTTGCCATTCACTCTTAGCTACTAGTTCAAGCTGGTGGGCTCATATCCCAGATCAAGATAACAACTTTTAAGCAAACTCTCAGCTTACTCTTTTATCATTCAAATTGTGATAGTTAAAAAAGGTGAGGGAGGTGAAAACGATGAAGAGAAAGGGTGTTCTGTTATTTTTTATCACGGCTTTAATGCTGCTTGCCTCGTTGAGTACAAGCTTTGCCTATGGCGAACCCAGCCAGATCTCGAAAAGCAGCCTCCGCGCAAAAACCCAAGCTGATTGTATGGGAAATTATCTCAACTACAAAGCAGGCAGTTTTTCAGGCGGTGCAAGAGGATCTGTTAGCACTTCGGCGATAGAGGATTTCACCGGACTGACAAGGATGGAGATAGCCGAAAGAAGGCTAGCCGGTCCAGACCATAGCTGATGTTATTGAGAGCTTTGGCAAAACCCGTAAGGAGGCCAGAGCCTTCTTGGTTGAAAGAATCAACGAGAGGAGCGAGCTTAAGGTCGGACAATTGAATCTTACTAACTCAGAGACGCAGACCCTCAGGGAGAGGCTTATGGAGATGGTGGAAGCCAGGCTAAATATCTGGTTCGCTTAAGAGGTTAGCTAACTTAAAGATAGCTCTTAAATAAGAGGGGCCCGATCGGGGCCCTCTTATGTTTAATGAGAAAATTTAGCAGCCATCCTATTTTACGTACTCATCAAGCGCGCCCAGAAGGTCAACGATTGAATGGAAGGCGCCTGAAAATCGTTTGGGCCTCTCTACTACAATTACCTTACAATCAAGGCTTAGGGCGGCCAGAGCCTTTGGGCGAGTGCCGCCAGCCTTGCCGCTATCCTTTGTGACTAGGACATCGGCTCCGCATTCTGCGATCATCTCCAGATTATCTTCAAAAGTGAAAGGACCAGTTCTGAGGGTTATCTCCTCTCTTTTTAATCCAAAAGAGAGAGCTTCGCTGAGCGACACCGGATTATCGAGGACCCTTGCCATGAGCCGAATCCGGTAAGTTTCAGCCAGCTTTACGTAGTGGCCAAGATTTTTCGTTCCGATGGTCAATAGAATCGCCTTGCCAAGCGAAGTGGCCAATGAGGCGGCCTCGGTGTGGTCGGCAACCCAAGTCAGGCCGGTCACACCCAGAAGATCGCTTGGCCGTTCGAAGGCTAGATATGGGGTACCCATTTTTCGGCAAACCAAAGCGGCACTTAAGCTGACTTCGGCGGCATATGGGTGGGTCGCATCAATTAAGGCTGTTATTCCTCTGCTAACAATCAAGTCTTCGAACCCGCCGATATCCAGGCTTCCAGCCCGCCTCTCGATTTGAATTGATTCTAGGCCAGCAAGGGGATATGCAGTTGCAGTCGAAAGCAAGACCTCAAAATCTCTGGCAATCAATGCTTTGACTATGGGAAGAGACTCGCTCGTCCCCCCAAGAAGAAGGATCAAACCCTATACCCCCTGGGTGTTACGAAACGACCTGCAACAAGTTTTGACCCTTCGCTTCCGATGATTATCACGCTCTTCATGGTTATTCTTTTGGTTAAAAGGTCTTTTAAGGTTGTCAAAATCACTTCTTCATCCGTTTGACCGATCGAGGTTCCAACCCCAACCAGGGTCTTGGCGGGCCGATATTTAAGGAAGATCTCCACCGCCTCATCGAGCTGAAAGAGTCTCTTTGCAGACCTTGGATTATAGAGGGCGGTCACTATATCTGATGAAGCCATCGCCTCTAGGCGGTGGCGAATAACTTCCCAGGGAACAAGGATATCGCTCAAACTGATGACGGCGTAATCGAGCATCAGCGGCGCGCCAAGAATCGCCGCAAGACCATTTGCCGCAGAAATACCGGCCACTATCTCGATCTCGATTTGGGCTCCCATCTTTTCCGCCACCTCAAGGGCAAGACCAGCCATGCCGTAAATGCCGGGGTCGCCAGAGGAGACAAGGGAGACTACGCGGCCTTCTAAAGCCTTTTCTGTCGCTACCTTACACCTCTTTTCTTCTCTGCCCATCTGGAAAGAGAGGCACTCTTTGCCCTCTGTCAAATCCTTTATATTGGAGAGGTATTTCGAGTAACCGATGACGATATCGCTGCCGCTGATCGCCGCTTCGGCCCTAAGCGTTCTATCCAGCTTGGCCGATGGACCGATCCCAACTACAAAGAGTTTTCCTTGGCTATTGCCACCGTCACCCCGTCCAGCTTGATTTTTTGAAGTATTAATCTCGTCCTCCTCCCGCCAAGAAGAGCTGCCGGTTCAGCCACCGCCGGCAGATGAACCCTATCCTTTGCAAGTGGGGTTATGTCAAAATTGAAAAAGGACTCCCTTATCTCATCCGAAGAGATGAATCTTAGTGGAACCTTAAGCTGGGCAGCCGCCTCTTTTAGGCCTTGTTCGTCCTTCTTGATGTCGACCGTTGCCAAAATTCTAACGTCGCTTATCTCAGCCCTGATTCTGGAAAGGGCTAAATCGACTGCAGCCATGATCGAGTCGCGAGTCGAACCCCTCCTGCAACCGACCCCGACTATAAGTGATTTGACCGCCTCAGAGGTCGTGGTCACCACCGGTTCAGCGTTAATGATGTTGGAGACCGATAGGGCAAGATCATTTCCCCCACCCTCGTGGGCGCCGACCAAGCTGATGGCATATCTTGCTTTGACGTCGACCACTACAACCGTCGGATCGCAAAGCTTGCCCTTCAAATGTGGGGCGATCGCTCGAACGATCGCCCCACAAGGACCGATAAAGATTATTCCAGAGCTCTCAATAAATATATCAGCAACCAGTTGAAGGAGGCTTTCAAAAACGGCCCCCTGGCTACCCAAATCAGCAACTTTATGAGCGTGCAATCTGAGCTCTGGCATCTCATCCATCAACCTTTGGGCAACCTCTCTGCCCGCTTTTGAAAGGAGGATTACGTCAACCATCCAGGCCACCTTTTTGCCTAAAGCCGTGCTCAAAATTTGGATCATAAAGGCGCGATGCGGATCCATCGCCACGTCGCTTGACCAGAAAGATGGCCGTCTTTGAGATCCCAGCCTCTTTAACTTTGGCCCCGATATCTGATAGATCGCCGACTAACACTCTCTCATCAGGCCAAGAGGCGTGATAGACGACGGCGGCTGAGCAACTATCACCGTAATGCTCGGCTAAGCTTTTGGCCAGGGGCTGGACCGCATGGGTTGAGAGGAAGAGACAGAGCGTCGCTCCGGTTTTGGCGAAACTCTCAAGACTCTCACCTTTAGGCATGGGGGTTCTCCCAGGGCTTCTGGTCAAGATGATGCTCTGGCTTACTTCGGGGACCGTCAGCTCCCAGCCCAGAGCGGCCGCGGCCGCCTGAAAAGAGCTCACCCCCGGAACGACCTCATAGGCGATCCCATGCTTTTCCAGCTCGATTATCTGCTCGCCTATGGCCCCATAAATGGAAGGATCGCCCGAATGAAGCCGGATTACATCGACTCCTGCTTTGCTTGCCTCAACGATCAAATCGATCACTTCTTTAAGGGTGAGGCGCGCTGAATCATGCCTTTGTGTTGACGAAGGCATTAGATTTAAGATGGCTGGACTTACCAAAGAGCCGGCATAAATGCATATTGGGGCGCCCTTTATGAGCCTATCCGCTTTTCTGGTCAAAAGCTCTGGATCGCCGGGGCCCGCCCCAACAAAGTAGACCTTCAATTCTTCGCAAAACCCCCTTTTAAGTTTTGGTCAGGATGATGGAGAGATACCCCGTCTCTTGTCCCCTGTCTTTGAGTCGATTAAGGTCTGTCTCTACCATTTCATTCTCCATACCAAGATGAGAAAAGAAGACGCTCGCCTCCATCGCCCCAAATTCTTCGAGTAATTCTATGACTGAGCTAAGGCGCCCTCCGATCTTCATGATAACCGTGGTTCCGCCCTTGGCAAGAGCGCCTCTAAGCTCGCTAAGGCTACCTGTGGCCGGAACTATGGTAACCGTCTGACCTCCCTCTCCGAGACTGAATTCAGCTTTAGCAGAGGCAGCACTAAAGGAGTTTACCCCCGGAATCGTTATGACGCTCAAGTCTGGTTCCATTTCGCGGAGCACCCGGACCAGATAGATGTAAGTGGAATAGAGAAAGGGATCTCCCAAAGTTGGAAAGCATACGTCCTCTCCTGAAGAGAGGATGGCAAAGACCTCGCTAGCGGCCTTTGCCCATCCCGCCCTCTGTGCTTCCGCTTGACTTGTCATGGGGAAGATGACTTCGTGCACTTTGGCCGAGGGATTTAAGTGAGGCTTAACTATTTCAAAAGCCAAACTATTTGAAGAGAGGCGGCTTTTCGGAACGACGAGGTGCTTTGCGCAGCCAAGCAATTTAACCCCTTTTAAGGTTATGAGCTCCGAATCTCCCGGACCGATGCCGATTCCACAGAGCCTTCCGCAAACTTTCAAAGGAGCACCTCCTTGATGAGAAGGGCGATCGTCCTTGAGGAGATGGTGGTGCTTTTTAATTCATCCACCGAGACTTTGACAACCTTCTCGCTCTCAAGAGAGAGATCTTGGAAGAGAAAGATGGAATAGGCCCCGTTAAGCGGAGCACAAAGATCAATTAACCAGGAAAGTGATTTTGAACCGCCCATCAAAATGGCTATTTTGTCATAGATCAAGATCTCTTCTGAACTCAAGCTTGGAATGGCGTTATGAGCGGAGATGACCTTGGCCCCCAGCCAATCTTCTCCTAGCCTTGCAAAAGCGAGCTGAAGAGAGCTGACCCCGGGGATGATCGCGCAATTCTCCTTCTTAAACCGGGCAATCACCGACTTGGCAAGACTGCTGATGCCCGGATCGCCGCTGACCAAGATGACTACCTCGTCGCTCGAAAGATGCGGCGCTATCTTGTCCAAGAGACCATCCACGTCGCCTTCAAAGGGCATCGTAAGCTGAGTTGGACCTGCGTATAAATTAAGCAAGTGGGCAGGCCCAGTCAAAAGCGTAGCCTCCCCTATCGCCCTTCGGCCAGCTTCGGTTAGGTATGTTGGACAGCCTGGCCCGCACCCGACTATGGTGACCCAGGCTTTATTCTTCACTGCCATGGCGTAAGATCTCCATAGGAGCCCATGATTTGCCCTTTCATATCCGTCAAAACGACGTTGATCTTAGCTCTCCCCTCTCTCTTTTTCTCAACCGAGTCCGCAATGGCTCGACTCATCTCTCCTGCCAAAAATGACCTATCACCTGCGTTTAAAGCTCCGAAGAATCCTTCCAACGTAAGATAATTTGAGGGCTCAAGGGTCTTAAAAATTCCCTCGATTTTCTCCAGCGCCCTAAGCGGGGATATCGATTGCGCAGAGTGAGTGTTCCACTCCCCCACCGCAAGTTTTACGAGTTTACCAGGGTGACCGAGGATTAGAATCTCTTCAAATCCGCAAGTACCAAGCCCCTCAAGAACGAAGCCCCACTCGTTGCCAACCTCGATAATTTGGTCTTCTTTCAAGTTGAAGTTGCTTTTAGCCGAGCGCTCCCCTATGCGGCCAGCAACGAATACCGGGGTCTTGATGAAAGCAGCCGAAGCTATGTTAAGAGCGCAGAGGATAGAACACCTGATGGCCTCCGTGCTGAATGGTCTAACCCGCCCGCTGCTCCCAAGGATGGAGAGTCCCCCAACTATTCCAAGGCGCGGGTTGTATGTCTTTTTCGATATCTCCTCTCCTCTTGGGATAGAGATGGTAACCTGGAGCGACATCTCTATTACCTCTTTTAAGGCCGCCGAGATCATCTCCCTTGGAACAGGATTGATGGCTGGCTCGCCCACCGGTATCAAGAGCCCCTCCTTGGTCACCGTGCCGACGCCTTCTCCCGCTGTAAAAATTATCTCCCCTTTTGCCATCGGCTCGATCAAAACATGGATAGGCGCCCCATCCGTAACGTCGGGGTCATCGCCTGCGTCCTTAATAACGATGGCTTGAGCTCCACGGCTATTTGGGGCGACGGAGAAGATGGGTAGGGCGAGCCGCTCGCCATTTGGAGATGGGATCTCAATTTGCTCTACCCCTTCTTTGGACGAGAAGAAGGCTGCGGCCGCCGCCTTGGCGGCGGCCG
>JASEGU010000038.1 GCA_030017835.1 Actinomycetota bacterium
TGACGCTTGCAATTTAAAAAGAAGAGACTGATTTTTGATGTCCCATCAGTCCATACTCTTAGCGAGGTTCTTCCTTTAACCCAATCACATCAAGCGGGACTTGATACTTTCTCATTTTCATCCCGGGCATCAGGATAGTCCGCCCGACCGAGCGGGGGATCGTCGAGCGGCTCGGCCATGTATAAGGGCTTTGCCGAGGCCGTCGAGACCAACGCCGACGGAGAGCGCCGGGCCAAGATAAAGGAGGCCGGAGGAGAAGGCCGCCGCACTGGAGAAAGCCAAGCAGGAATTCGAGCAATCTTGGGTGGGCATGGAAACGATGCTCCAACCCTACGCTCCATTCATCTGGGTGGGTCTGGCCTTTATGATGAGCGGAATACTCAATATCTTGCACAACTTTGTATCGTGGGTTCCATCGTTGGTGTTGAGTGGGATCTTCCCGCTACTTAGACGGCTGGGCATGGTCCGGGTTGTGACAGAGACGGGAGAGATCAAACGACTCATCCTCAGTTAGAGCGCTACATCGGGTGCGGCAATGCCGTATAACCCGCGCTTGCACCCGACGCCGCCTCCGCTGCGCTTCGGCGGCGCAGGTGAAGCGCGGGCCGTTAGGCGCGCAGCGGTAAGAGGGTTTGGTTGGAGGTGAGGGAGAATGAGCAAGAGCATAGTTAGAGTCGGTACTGGCAGAGCTTTGGTTTGGCCACAGGCTTGTGTTCTGTGCCTTGGCGCGGCTACGAAGGAAGACTCCCAGACCATTGAAGGCAAGCGTACTCCCTACTGTGACAACTGTCACGCCAAAGTGCAACGTCTCAGCGGCTGGAAGGATGGCACATTCATGGTCGCCGTGATCATCGGAGCAGTCGGAGCACTTCTTGCCCTGATCGGAAGTGGCGTTAGGGAAGGTTGGCTGGAACTCCTTAGAGTACAGACCTGGCTTTTGGCTGGGGGTGCAGGTATGATCATGGGGGGTATCGTCTACGCGGTCATCTGGTTGCTCCTTCTGCCGCTGCGCTTGATCTTTTGCTCCAAGTTGTCTAGGCCAGGCGTCAAGATGCGCAAGAGCAAGGAGCCGAGTGTGACGGTGCTGGAGTTTTCCAATCCAGAGTATGCGGAGCTGTTTCGGGAGGCGAATGGTCTAGTGCAATGATAGTGGAGGCCATCGGATGCACAGCCGAAAGCTCCTTGATCGTGTCTGATGCAAGCTCGTCTCCGTGCAATTGAGGAAGATCAGGCCGAGAGGGAGGCGCAGTCCACTGTCAGTGAAGGAGCGCGCCTAACCTCTCGCTGGAGCGGACGGGGCTATCACGGCGGCTTGCGAGGTTGGCTGGGCAAAGTTCTCGGTCTTCTCCCGTTGTACCCGCTACATGGGCTGCCCCGCTGCTCAGCTCGGTCTCGTTGGGCAGGCAGTCAAGAAATATCCGAAAGGAAAATCAACAATCCATTACTATTTCAAGAAAGGAGACAAAAATGGACGCAATTTGGCTTTGGATTCTGGGGGCAATTGGTGCTCTGGTTACCATTTATGCTCGCAGTGAGGACCCAGTTCCTCCATTTCGGGCTCTCTATGACTATTCAGAAGATGAAACTGAATTGAGTCGTGTGAGAGAGGAAATTAAGAATGCTAACCTCAAACGAAAAGAACTTTCCGACAAATACGAGTCAAAAGAATTGGATGATAACCAATTCGATAGGTTGACAAAGGAACTCGACGACCGCATTTCAGATCTAGAAGGTAGTCGCAAATCTTTGGATACAAAAATACGCAAAGCACAAATTGTTCACCGCGTCTTGGGTTTTATAGTCTACATCGTGCTGGGTGCTGTGTTTGCAGGTCTGCTCTCAGACCTCATTTCTGTTGAGGGGCTTGAAGGGCAAATCAGCAATATCGCCAAGCCAATTTTGATTGGCGCCACGTGGACAAGTTATCTTTCGGTACTTGGATTTCGAAATGAGGAGAAAAAGAAACAGGAAGCAGAAGAAAAAGCCGAAGCAGAAAGAGACACCGCAAAGGAAGAAATTACCAAATTGGCAGATACTGCAAAACGCGCCATCAGTGAATTGCAAGTAAGATCAAAAACTGACCAGTGGAGTGGCAATGAATTTGACAAGTACTTTGATGACTTCTTCTCCTCCGCAGAGAACGCAAAGAGCAAATTCTCGCAAGACCCATTTGGTTAGTCAAAGAATCTACTTGCGTGTTCTGAAGGATAAAAACGTAAAAAGTAGGAGAATGCCTGCCCAACACAGCGTGCAGCCGACAAGTGGGACTCTGCGCGATTTATATGCTTTTTTCTGGCTTCGAGTTTTTTCTGCTCCCAAGCAGAGTCCACGCCCGCCCTCACGCAGGTAACGCAAACCGTTAGCTGGTCATGAGAGAGGACTCGCGTGAAGATCTCAGAGCGTAGCGTGTCGGCCCTCGCGAAGATCGTTACGGGTGACTCGCAGATCTCGCCATACAAGAGTGGCCCGGTGCTCGTACGGCTGTTCAACGAGTTCGGAGCGAACGACGTCTACGGCCAAGGCTTTCCGTCGCGTTGGTGCTATGCCGAAGAGAAGATTCGATCGATCAACGGCACGGAGCACCTTCCGGCACTTATCCGGTCGATTCTGGACCCCCGAGAATGGTTGGAGTTCGAGAAGCCACCCGAAGAGGCGGTTGTCTACCTGAACGATTACCTGAAGTTCGATGGATTTGAGATCACGAGAGACGGTGAGTTCTTCGGCGTGGTCTTAATCTTTTTCATGCAGGCGGGATTCATGCTTGTCGAGACGGGTTTCTGTCGTTCCAAGAACGCAGCCCACATGGCCATGACCAACTTCGTCATATTTGCGGTCGGAACTCTCTCTTACTATGCCGTCGGCTTTGCCCTTCAATTTGGCGGGCTTGCCTAGGTTCAGACACATGGTGGACACCTCGATATAATATGGAGGAATAACAAAGGAGGTGTCCATAAAGGGGTCAACTGCTACTTCTTTGTCGGTCTATACAACCAGGCTTCCTCATCAGAAAAGGCTGGAAGGGATCGTCTTCCTTTCCAAAAAGGCAAAGATGAGGCTCAGGTGGATCGACTACCATTTGAAATGCGGTAATGCTAGAAAGACTTGCCGTTACTTCGGCATCAGTCAAACCACCTTCTACAAGTGGCAGGGGGCCGCTACAGGGCAAAGGGCTTAGCCGGACTAGAAGAACGCTCAAAGAGACCCAAGACGTTTCGCCGCTCGAATATACCATTGGAGCAAATCTTCTTGGTCGTCTCTTTGAGGAAGACCTATCCCGCTTGGAGCAAATACAAGCTGGCGGTCATCTTGGAAAGGGAGCATGGGATCAAGCTCTCTCCCTCCCCTACATCGCACGCCTACGCATCTGACCTTTCCGGGCAAGACTTTCTACCAGCTTACGGCCATCGATTCAAAGACCAGGATAAAGTTCATTCGAGCCCATGCCGGTTCCTCCTCAAAATCCTCAAAACTCTTCTTTGCGGATCTAAAGGCTTTTCTCCCCTTCCCCATTTTAAATGTTCAAACCGATAACGGAGCCGATTTCTTGAAGTGCTTCGATAAAGAACTTGAAAAAGAGGCTATCCCTCATTACTTCTCTGATCCCAACTGTCCCAAACAAAACTCGAGGGTGGAGAGGGCCATCCAGACCAGCGAAAACGAACTCTGGAACTTCAAAGAGGGCCATACCGTGGAAGAGCTGAATGGTCTAGCTGATGAGTGGAACCATATCTACAATCATGTAAGACTCCACCAATCGCTAAATTACTTGACGCCGATAAAATACTGTTACAGCAAAAGCTTGCGGGTGGAGCTGGCATATGTTAACCTTTTAAAAATTTTGGTTAACAAAAGGAGTTGAGCCATGAAGATAGAGACCAGATCCATGATCATGACAGCCTTATTTGCCGCGCTTACGGCCGTTGGCGCCCTAATAAGGGTGCCCCTCCCCTTCACCCCCGTTCCCCTAACCTTGCAAGTATTCTTCGTTCTTCTGGCCGGAGCGATCCTTGGAGCAAAATTTGGCGCTTTGAGCCAAATCATCTATGTTTTGCTTGGGGCGGTCGGCCTGCCCGTCTTTTCGGGAGGAAGTTCTGGTTTTGGGGTGATATTTGGGCCGACCGGAGGCTATCTCTTCGGATTCGTGCTGGCCGCCGCAGTCGTCGGTCTCTTAATGGAGGGGGGTGAGGGGCCAAACATCGCTTTAACCTTTCTCTTCTTTCTCATCGGCATCTTGGTCATATATGCGCTTGGGACGGCCTGGCTCGCTCTCATTACAAAAATGGGTTTAAAGAAGGCCATAATCGGAGGGGCTCTCCCCTTCATCCCCCTAGATCTAATCAAGGCGGCCGCGGCCAGCCTTATCTCGGTAAAGGTTAGGTCGGTTTTGAACTTAAACCGTAAGACTTAGGCGATCAAACCGGACTCACCAATTGGCGGTCATTTTGAGGGGCGAAAGAGAGGCTGTTGTCACGTCTCTCCTTTGTCCAATCTTTCAATTCGATAGGTATAGCCTTCATTCGCTTAGGCGTTTGGTTGCTCTTCAACTTGACAACGTCGGGAAACAATGAGATTATCCTGCTTATAACCAACGAAATATTATGGGTGCTGACTTTAAAAGGATTTCGTCAGAGCTCCGTCGAAATAATAAAAGTGGCGTATAATTATGTCAGCCAAGAGTCAGGGTTGGCTAGTCTTTAAAAATTCTATGAGTTGAAGGGAAGGGGGCGGCCTTAAGGAATTTAAGTTGTTTTCTGGCTTCACTCTGGTTTCATAAATTCTTTATCAATAATGTTACAAGGGAGGCAAAATGTCTTTAGAGGATCATCTTGCAAGTCTTAAGGATATTAAGGGCTATATGGCTTCGGGTATCATGAGTTTTACCGGAGAGATGCTGGCCAATGACTCTTCTGATGTCGCTTTCGATCTAGCCCTCGTTGGAGCAACCTTTAATGATATCTTCCGCTCCGCTCACGAAGCTTCCAGCAAAATTGGTCTCGACTATGCAAATGAGATGACCATCGAGACTCCAAAGGGTAATGTCATAATGTTATGCTCCGGCATCGATGCAAAAGTTCACTTCCACCTGATCGGAGTCGTCTCTCATGAGGGCAACGAGGCCCTGATGGATATGCAGATGAAGAGGTTGATCGAGCCGATATTGGCCGAGCTGGCTTGAATATCGATTGAAGATGATGAGCAGGGCGATCGACCTTCCACATCGTTCTGCCGTGAGGACGAACCAAAAGACGTAAATATCATCGGAGAGATGAAATACTTCCTCGGGGAGGGGAAGTATGCTCAATTTAAGTTTGCCGAATCGGGAACGGCTTTTTCAATCGACATAGTGCTGGTACCGACCGACTATCGCGGTCAAGGCATCGGAACCTTCCTTATCAAACACGTCTTATACCTGGCAGATGCCATGAAGAAGAGCGTCTTTCTCTCGGCTCGGCCCATAGGCAAGATGGGCGAGGATGAGCTAAATAGACTGATCGATTACTATACTAGGTTCGGGTTTGAGGTGGAGGATAGGGGACTTACCGTAGTCTACATGCACCGCAAAGCGCCCGAGCATTGAAGAGAGTTTCAGGGATGGCCCTTTTTTGAAGAGGTCGGGGCCATCCCTTCTTATTTTGCAGTATCGACCTTGAGCCAAACAGGAGCAAATCGCTCCCTTAAGCTCGCTTAGGGTCTTATTTTGACCCCTCTCATCTGTTATAATTATTTTTTAAGGTAATTCCTATACATCTGGTACTGGTTTGACCAATAGTTGTGCAATAAAGGCA
>JASEGU010000039.1 GCA_030017835.1 Actinomycetota bacterium
AGTCACCTCCTTAAGACAAGTTCTTCGATAAATCCAGTTCCACCTCGATCTTTGGTAGGCTTTTCTTGCCAAGCTGAAGGATAAACTTATCGCCATCGCCTTTTACCGGAATAAAGAGATGGCCTTTTGCCGTCGTTTGGTCCGCAAAGCTCGTCTCCAAATCATAATCATCAACCGAAAAGACCTCTCCTTCAACGCTTATGAGTCTCGCCTCTTCATTCCAGAAGATGAAAACCTCTTTGCCAGCCTCGTTCTTCGCCTCAATCTGTATGGTTAACAAATCGGTCCCCTTAGACTTTGAATCCCTTTTAACCGATGCGATGTTGAGCTTGACGCCCTGATATTCGGTCTCCTGGTTGGTGGGTATCGCCCTGGCGGCTGAAAAATCGGTTTCTAAAATCTCCTCCGCTTTTTGAAGGGCTTCATCCGCCTGGCCCTTTGCCCACTCCTTATGCTTGGCAAAATCCCGCACAGTCTCCTCTTTCAAGTCTTCGAAATCTTGACCCGACTGTTCAGCCATGGATTGGATGGCCGCAAGGGAGGCTTTGAGCATGGCGTCCGATTCTTCGGCGACCACACTATACATCTTGAATCCGGCAAATGAACCCAGATTAAAGAGAGTCTCTTGGGCCTTGAAAAAAACGCTGATCCATCGGTTCGGGTTGACCGATATCATCTTCGGTGATCAATACCTGCTGATTTTCGTCTATGGTGACTGCCCGACGCGTTTTGCGGTTATGGATGGTTTCTCGGCCGCCAGCCACAACCGTTCTCCCGTCGGCAGCGACATGAACCCAGACCATTCCGGAGAGCTCGGCCACGGGGGTTAAGGCCAACTTGCCCGGAGCGAGCCAAATATTGGCCAAGCCACTTTCGATATCGATCCCATCGATGAAGCCACCGTCCACTCGAACTTGAATCTTGCTATCTGGAAAGAGCGTCGCCCCGCTGGCCTGCCGTCCCGATTCGGGGTTCGGGTTATCGCTCAGGCTGGCGTAGGAGTTAGCCCTCGCCCATATCTCGGCCATCCTCTTTACATTCACAAACTCATCGACTCGCTCTTTAGTAGCACCCTCCTTCACAAAGACATCACCTGAAATGCGGGTAACATTGGTACCCTGCCGAGCCATCTCATTCCTCCTTATATTGCTCTTTGAGGTTGACCGGTAGAGTTACGGGGAGTTGCAAGCCCTGCTCCTTGGAGCAGATACAGCTCTGATTCTCTTTTACCATCACCGCGTTCCCTTTTAAATCGGAGAATTCCACCTGACCTTCGACGACCGTTAGGGTCATCGTCTCCCCATCCGTCCAGACCGAGAAGATGGTGCCCCTAATCGAATTGACGCCGAGAAACGGGATTTTAAGATCGAACTTAGATTTGGGCTTAAGCTTTCGGATGAAGGCTGTGATCGTTCCGCCTAGCAACTCAAAATCGGTCGGTCCATCTATCTTTATTTCGGTCTTGGCGCCAAGCGCCATCTTATTGCCCGCTTCGTCAACCAAGTTCACTTGCCCCTTTTTTGACATCCTGATCACATCTTTCACTTCAACGCGAAATTTATCAGCCCCCGGTTTAATTCTCTTCTTTCCCCTCATTATTTCCACCCCAGCCCCTTCGTTCTCTTCCTCAAGCGCCTCTCTTTTTATCCTCTTGAATAGCCCAAGAAGAAGGGACTCCGCCGCCTCAAGGTTAATGAAGCCTTCCGCTTGCAAGGTTGAGCATTCTGGGTGGGCTTTACAATGGGCGCATTGGCAAGTCGAATTGACCGATTTGACCTTTTTGCTGCCATCCCATACATTAACGGACGGTCCGGGCTTAGCGTGAGATTCTTTCGCGCCATCTGACATTGGACAGAATGGACGGGCTTTTCGCCCTGAGGCAGTTTCGAGCAAGCAAGTATGTCTCCCATTATCACGAAATTATTCACCAAGACCGTTTGACAAACCCTTTCGCCATTTTGGCCAATAAGAAAGAGTGCCTCTTCGTCCAAGAACTTCCCCTCTTCATGGCCGACTCCCGATACGGCGAGTGACTTCTGGTACTCGCCCAATGCCTTCTTCGCCTCCTCGGCCAACTCTTTGGGAGCAAATGCTTCCAAGATTTCGCCCAGAGAGAAGCCGGCCGGTAACCCAGGCGGGGCAACCTCCGCATCGGGACCGGGTGCCCCCTTGATGTTCTCAAAGGATTGGCGGGCTGCCTCTTTATCGGGGTGTTCCGAGATGCCCAAGTTGGCATAGTAATCGTACTCTCCGCTCCCAGGGGTCATATCCATTCCCGAAACAGCTAGAACCCCTTCCATCTGGTTGGCTAAAGCAGCCGCTTCAATGGCGCCGACATACGGATTTTCAGCCAAGGCTTGGTAGAACTCCTCCCCTTCCGACGGGAGGGGATTTAAGTGACCAAGCGTTACTGTATAGCCACCATCAGTTAGGTTATGAAGCTTGGTGATCTGCCATTGCGGGGGGAGCGGAGCAGGCAAAACTCTCTCCATCTCCTCTTTGGTTGGAAGAGCGGTTGCCCGGGTTAAACGGACCGATTCCATAAACCAGCCCTTATCGCTCACAACCTCTCCTCTCTTCTAAACCGCCGCGGGTTTCTAGTCGCCTGTGCCCGACTTTCCGCCTCTTAAAATGATGTGATATAAACACCTTCGATTTTGCCTACCCTTCCCTGCTTACGTTCGACTTGAGCAGCTGCATCACATCATTCTTCCACTGCTCCGGCGAAGAATGGATCACCCGGCCGATGAAGAGGCGGCGAAGCTCCCTCAATGCGGGTACCTTTTGCATGGTAAATTGGTATTTCTGATATTCGGGTTGCAGCAATTTCTCTTCCGGCAAGTAGATCGGCTCTCTTCTGAAGTTAATCTCAAGCATGCAGCGGTTTATCCTTTTGATGAAATCATCCACCTTCCGATGCAACCCCTCAATCTCCTTATAATTGGGATAATCATTCTTCTCGACGATCCTGAAGAAATAGGTCGCCTTGCCCCCGCCTTCGCCGCCGGTCGCCTCCATGGCGACCGCATTCCCCGGTTGATTCGGATCCGCGCTGTAAATGGGGATTAAAAACCAGATATATTCACCAGTCAAATCGCCCAATAGCCCCCGTTTGAGCCCGATGGCCATCCTCTCCTTTTGAGCGAACGAAGTTAAAAAATCGTACTCCTCTTTGAGGCCCAAAGTCTCAAGCTTCCTCTCCATTTCGAGCCAGATATCGGCCGAGACGGTTTCGATGTCGCTCCTTTTGGCCGCCCGGCCTTCCTTCATGAAGCGGGCAACCCGCCTGATGACGGAGGGGTCAGCCTGGGGCAACAGCTCTCTGAGCGAGGATTGAACCTTCAATGAGAGCTCGCTTATGGCGTCGGACAGGGCCCTTGTAACGGGATCGAACTCCCCGCCCATCTGCGAGAAGGTGAATCTTTCTCCAAATTCGGTTACGACCGTAAGGGCGTAATCTTCGGACTTTACCTCCAAGATGTCACCATAGAGTATCCTTACGGGCTCGCTCTTCTCGGGCATAAAGACGATAGCTGTCTCGTAGAGGCGAAGCTCTCCTTTGCCCTTAAACCTCTCGGAACCATCGGCCTCGAGGTGAACCAGTTCGGCTTCCACCCCCGACTTTTTGCACGTCTCCTGCATAAGCATGTCTTTGAGCAGAAGTTCGCCTCGGAGCTTGAAGAGAAACCTTAAAAAGTCTTCGTATTTGTAGCCGAGATCAAAAAGGGTGAGGATCTCCTTGGAGGAGAGGGTAAGGTTGATTCTGTACTCGCCCTCCAAGATGACCAAGATGTCTCTGAGCGAAAAGAAGAGAGTCTCGCCGAATTTTGGAAGGATGGAGATGTCTTCCTTTGCCAGCCTAATCGATGCCTGGCCGCTGGCAGTCACTTGACCCGCTTGGTCGCTCAAGGAATAGCTTGCCGGACACTCCAGGATGACTTGCTGCTTGGCCTCTTCGCCCATCACACCATCTCCTTTTTCCGTCGCCGTTCACCTAGAAAAGAAGGGTCGCTATTTTTTAAAGACAACTTAGGGGAAATAGATTCTAACAATATTCTACTATGTGCCGAAGCAAAAAGCCGCAAAAAAGTGGGATTTTAGAATTAATTAACGAGGAGTGAGGATATTATCCATTAGAGCGTAAAAATCTTTAAAATTGATTAAAAATAGTGGACTGAGATGCTTAAAACCCCTCAAGCCAGCACTACTTCTTGCCACGGCTTTTGATATCCTTCTGAAGCTGGCTGATCTTCTTCCAGCGGGCCTCCTCTAGAGCTGCTGCGCGCATCTCTTGCCGCCCCTTCTGATAGGCGAACTCCTTTTTGAGCTTGAGATAGCTCTCCAAGCGCTCCTCTAAAAGCTGTCCGTCGCTTACCGCCTGCTTAACAGCGCAGCCGATCTCCGCCTCGTGGCTGCAATCGTTGAATTTACATCTTTGGGCCAGCTCCAAGATATCGCCAAAGACCTGTTTTAGACCCTCTTCATCGCCGGTAACCTGAATCTCACGCATACCTGGGGTATCAATGACCATGCCGCCCGATGGCAGCAGGATAAGTTCCCGAAAGGTGGTGGTGTGCCGGCCCCGGCTCCCCTCCAAAATGACCTCGGCCGTCTTTAGGCGATCGCTTCCAAGGAGAGTATTGATGATGGTCGATTTGCCCACTCCCGACGAGCCCAAAAAGGCGACGGTCAGGCCGGGAGCGATATATCTATCCAGGACCTCCAGGCCGATGTTTTTGGTTGCACTTAAAGGATGGACCTCCACCCCGAGGACAACCGCTTCAACCTCGCTCACCCGCTCATCCAAGTCTTCACAAAGATCGGCTTTATTTAGCAGGATGACCGGAGTCGCCCCGCTCTCGAAGGCGAGTGAGAGATACCGTTCGATGCGGCGCAAGTTGAAGTTTTGATCCAGTCCCATGACGATGAAGACCGTCTCCACGTTGGCGGCGACGACTTGGTCCTCAAGCTCTTTGCCTGCGGCTTTGCGGATGAAAGCGCTCTTTCTGGGAAGGAGAGCGTGGATGGTGGCCCGGCCCTGGTCCTTTGCAACTTTAGCCGCTACCCAATCGCCGACGGATGGCAGCTCGCTCTTATCAACGGCCTGGTAGCGAAGCCTGCCCAAAAGTTTAGCAGTAATTTCACCGTCTTCGCCGAGGGCGATATATTCGCCCAAGTTCTCACGGATTATCCTT
>JASEGU010000040.1 GCA_030017835.1 Actinomycetota bacterium
CAGAAGTTTAAGGGCACGACCAAAAAAATCACAGCAATAATGAGAAGTGCAGTTATAAAAACCGACTTTGACTGTGATGGTTTCTGAAAGGCGATGGTTATTTCTCCTTTTGTAGGCTATTTTAAAATTTTGAACGAGAAATCTATGATTGATAAAAGTAAATTAAGGAATTATTTTGATTTTTATATTATAGACTACTACCAGACATTGCCCAAGTGGATATTTTTAAGTTTTGCTTTTCCTATCTCTTCGGCCATCTTGAGGGTTTCAAGCGGAGTTGGCGGTTCGTTATATTTATACCAGGGAAAATAGCGGCTAAAATGGAGCGGCACATCTGGACCAACCTCTTCGAAAATCCAGTCGACCAAGGCCTCGATCTGCTCCCTCTCATCATTTAACCCTGTTACAATGAGATTGGTTATCTCCACGTGAGCCCGCTCGCTTGCCAATTTTATCGTCCTTTTGACCGGCTCGCTTAGGCCACCCAGCCTCTTATAGACTGAATCATCGGCCCCCTTCAAATCGATGTTTAAAGCATCGATGAATGGCAAGAGCTGCAAAAGGGGCTTCTCGTTAACATAGCCGTTGGTGACCAGAACCGTCTTCAGCTCCGCCTCTTGAGCAAGCTTTGCCGCCTCCAAGACGTATTCAAACCAGATGAACGGTTCGTTATAGGTGAAGGCAAGGCCGATGTTGCCGCTCGCTTTATAATTTATGGCCATCTTGACCGCCTTCTTTGGAGAGATGGAATCGGTAACGAGCAGGATGACCTCTTCGATATCTTTGCCTTCAAAGTGACCCAGGGGATGGGCGATCTGGTAGTTCTGGCAAAAAGGGCAAGATAGGTTGCAGCCCAGGCTGCCCAAGGAGAGAATGTTGCTGCCCGGATGAAAATGGTAAAGGGGTTTCTTCTCGATGGGGTCGAGATTTACCGATGAGACGCGGCCATAGGTTGTAGCGGTAAGCTTTCCGCCCAGATTCTTTCTTATCGCACATTTTCCCGCCCGGCCTGACGTTATAACGCAGCCATGAGGGCAGAGGCGGCATTTTACTTTTAAATCGCTTAAACGCTCATAATATAGAGCCTCCAACTCGGCTCCTTTTGTGATTTGTAATTTGATTATAGCAGGAAATTGGACTTAATGATTCCTGCCCTTACAGTTAACAAAGGTTTTCTCATCTTATAAATAAGCCATGTAATAAAATAGCCAATAATTACCCCAGCAATAATGTTAGCCAAAAAATTAGGCCAAAAATTTTGCCAAAATATTGAACTCAAAATGCCTCCTCCAACCAGCCCACTCAAGGAGCTTGAGAGTCGCTGACCAGATCTTACCCTCTTGAGCAAACGTCGCGACGGTAAACTTAAACCAGGGATAAGATAATATGGCGCGCTCGGCGGGATTCGAACCCACGACACCAGGCTTCGGAGGCCTGTGCTCTATCCCCTGAGCTACGAGCGCAGATCAAAAGCGACTGTTTTAAGCATCGGCCTGAAGTGGTTTTAGGAGCTTGGCTTTCTGCTTTTCCCTCTCTTCGGCCTCGGCCCATCTTTTGATGAGATAGGGCTTCATCCGCTCGAAGATGCCGGCGATGCCGTCAACCACGGCGTCGGCCAACTCCTCCGACACCGCCTTAGATTCTATAACAAAAGCGGCCGTGCGGCCATAATAGAGAGGAATCATGCTATTTAGCATCTCGTCTTTGTTCCCGTCGAAGGAGAAGGAGACGGCATAATCGTAGACGATGCGCGCCCAGAGATCGACCGGGAAGCTGAAAAACTCGATATCGGCCTCGGTCAATTCCATCACCGTCCGGTAGTTTTCTTCCGATAGAATGATTTTCCACTCTCCCTTGTGGGCCAGGGCGCCCGCCTTGAACTTCTCGACCATTACGGGAAATGATACCTTTACCTCTTCCACCTCGATGAAATGGAAATCGCCAAGTATCTCCACCTGTTTGCTGGCGTGAACGTGTTTCCACTTCATCTTGTACTTCTTTATCAGCCTAAAAAGCGTCCCCATCACTTGGAGAAACATGGGGCCAAGATCGGTCCCCGGGTCCTTGGCATCGTGAATCTTGGCCCCAAGCGAGGTCTGGCAGACCCGAAACCCCTCTGCGATGGCGATGGTGGTCATCCAGATGTCTATGCCGAAGCGGTTGACGTCGGTCTCATATTGCCAAATACGCTGATGGTTAAGGGCGAGGACCAGGCCTCCCGAAAGACCGAAATCACCGCCGATGGGCTGGCGGATCCTAAGTCCAAAGAGGGCTCGGGTGAGTGGATAGGCCAAGGAGTTGGTGATGGTTCCATCATGCTTGTTGCGCAAATAATGAGGTGTCACGTAACCGTAGCTGTGCAGATACATCGGGTCGATGAGGGCCTTTACCCAATTAGCCTGGATACTCCGGGTGTCAGAGTCCATAACCAGGCACATCTTAACGCCCAATATCTCGGCCGCCTCAAAGACGGTCTTCAGCGCGCTCCCCTTGCCAGGAACCCCTTGATAAGGGACGGTTAGCCTCTTTATCGACGGCGGCACATCGGCCGCCATGAAGGCTTGGCGCGTTGAGTCAGTCGAGCCGCCATCGGAGTTGATGATGACCGCTTCTAGATCTGGGTAGTAGCGGGCAAGCCCCTTGCCTATCATCTCGGCAACCTTGCCTATCGTTTTGGCGTTGTTGTAACTCGGCACTCCGACCACCACATCGGCCCGGCCTATCTCTTTGAGTTGTAAGTAGAAGTCATCGCTTAAGATTTCGGGCTTCATGGTTTCCTCCCGCTTCAAATGAGCTATTAAAATTCCATAATACCTCAAGTTTTATCGGCAGACTAAGTGCCCAGCGTGAAGATGAGAAATAAGAGTCTTGGATCAAACAGGGTGCCTTGCCTCGTCCATGATCCGCTTGATGAAATCGCCCTTGGCTCTGGCATAAGCTACTCGGTCATTTTTATGTTGCTCGGCAAGTCTCATTTTTAGCTCGCCGTATTCTTCAGTCACTTTGGGATGAGTGATCAGGTAATCTCAAAAGATGAGGCCGTCAAGTTCAATCGCTCCCGCTTCAACCATGTGGATGTGATGGGTTCTTTTGCAATTTTCATCCCGCCTTATAAACCAATGATAATAACTGGGACAGATTCCGGCAAACGGTGGACGCCAAAAGTAATTGTAACCACGGCCCTTTAAGATGGGGACGATCTTCTCACCTGCCTCGCTTAAGCTCGCTACCTCGACCAAGATGTCAACGATCGGTTTGGCTGCAAGGCCGAAAACGGCCGTGCTACCGAAATGCTCAATGCGTTTGATAAGACCGGCCGGAGAAATTTACACTATATACCAAAAACACTATATATTATTCACCGGTAAGGTCAAACCGCTCATTGCGATATAACGCCAGTTTAGATGGGCAAATCGAGCTATCTTTGCTTTGGTCGCAGGGAGTGGTTTTTACAACTTCAAGATCATCCTTGGACTTGGTGGGAAAATTCGGGTATGGGACGGAAACGCTCCAAGAGGCTAGGGTCTTCCTTTGCTATCTTAAGTATCAGCCACATCAAAACCTCTTTTTGAAATCTTATCTCTTCGCACTCCTTGGCGAAAGGCACCCTGAAGTCTCCATTATGATGGAAGTTGTTCGCAGCGCAGTTCTTGCCGCAGATATACCTTGCCCAGCACGCCTTGCACCCACCACTTCCCTCAAACATGATGGCGATCTCGCCCCAAAATTCTTGCCAAGACGCTCGGTCCAATCCTTCAAAGACCGACCCCAGCCTGTACTTTGGGCTTCCTCCAAAGTTTAAACAGGGGTAGATTTCGCCGGTTGCCGTGACGAAAAGGATGCTCCGCCCCGCCCCACAATATGAGACGGTCGGCGAATGATACAAGATATCGGTGATAGACTGGCTTATGTCATAATCGATGCTCAGACCGCTCGCAAGGAGTTCATCTAAATAAGACTTGGCGTATTGGAGATATTTCCTCCTCATCTCCATAATCTCTTCATCGGAGAGCTTAAACCCGCCCCCCTCTTGGGGGTTGGCGGGCTCATCTGCAAATTTTACTTCTACTTGTTCAAAGCCCATATCGTAAAGGAATCTTGAAACCTCTGTCAGATTCAAGTTGGGGGGAGCAAGCCTTGCCCTGGCTTCGAGGCTTACCCCCTCACGGTGAAGAAGCCCCTTCAAGTTGGCCGATATCAGATCCCAGCTGCCCTTGCCGCTTTTGAAGGGCCTGTTCAAATCGTGAACATCCTTTGGGCCATCGATGCTGACCCCAACCGAGACGCCGTGGTCGCTCAAGTAGGCGGTGGTCTCATCGTCAAGAAGCGTGCCGTTGGTCGTGATCCTAAAGCGAAAGTTCCTGTTAAGTCTGGGCCCAAGTTTTTCAGAGGTCTCTATGGCGTATTTCACCATCTCGAAGTTGAGCAGGGGCTCGCCGCCATAAAAGTCTATTAGTATCTCGTCATTCTCTAAGGAGTAGTCGCTTAAAAGACCGATTGCCTTTTGGGCCACCTCCCTACTCATGTAGGCCGCTCTACTTCCGCCGTATTTTCCCCCGTTATTCCAGCAATACCTACACTCAAGATTGCAAGAGCTATAACTAAAAGTTGTGGATTGGCATATAAGTAAAAAAAGCGTACCCTTCCTTTCAGACCAATGAAAATGAAAGGAGCACGCTTTATGTTGCATCTTACAACGAATGGAACGGATTGGCTAGGAGAAAAGGGTTTGACGGAGATGACACTGGATGAACTCGCACGCGAAGGCGCAAAGCGCATAATCAAAGAGGCATTGCTGCTGGAGGTCGCCGACTACATCGAGGCGGTGTGTGATCTGCGAGACGAGAACGGACGAGCGCTAGCAGTGCGAAACGGATACGGCAAAGCCCGAAAGCTAACAGTAGGATCCGGTACCATCGAGGTCGCCACGCCCAGGGTGCGTGATCGGCGCATTGGCGCAAAATTCACCAGCGCTATTCTGCCTCCCTATATGCGCCGATCCCCGAAGGTAACCGAGGTACTGCCTATTCTTTACTTAAAAGGGCTCTCAACCGGGAACTTTTCCG
>JASEGU010000041.1:0-2863 GCA_030017835.1 Actinomycetota bacterium
AGGCGGACAAGCGTCCCAAGGGGGAGGACTGTTAGGTAAGCTATTGACTTTTACAACTTAGGGGAAGAAAGCTCGCTTTTAGCTGGCTCACCCGCAAAACCAATCCACTATAGAAGGAAGATTGATTTATGGACATAAGGAATATCGCGATAATTGCCCACGTTGACCACGGGAAAACCACCATGGTCGATCGGATTTTGCATCAAGTTAAACTGTTTAGAGACAATCAGGAAGTCCAGGACCTAATCTTGGACTCAAACGACCTGGAGCGGGAGCGGGGCATAACCATCCTATCCAAGAACGTCTCGGTCAGATATAAGGGAACCAAGATAAACATCATCGATACCCCCGGTCACTCCGATTTTGGCGGCGAGGTTGAGCGGGTTTTGAACATGGCCGACGGGGTTCTTCTGCTCGTCGATGCCTTTGAGGGACCGATGCCCCAGACCCGTTTCGTTTTGGAAAAAGCTCTAAAGATGGGGCTAAAGCCGATCGTTGTCATCAACAAGGTCGATAAACCCAACTGTGATCCGGGCAAGACCCACGAGCTCGTTTTTGAGTTGGTCTATTCCTTGGATGCTACCGAAGAACAGCTCAACTTTCCAACCGTCTACGGCTCTTCCAAAGAGGGCTGGATGGGCCCGGACTGGCGGGTGCCCACCGAGGACGTCACCTATCTTTTGGATACCATCATCGACTACTTCGAGCCGCCAAAGGATAACCCGGGCACCTTGCAGCTACAGATCAGTTCGCTGGATTACTCCTCGTATGCGGGGCGAATCGCCGTGGGCAGAGTTCACCGAGGCAAGATCAAGATGGGCGATCAAGTCTCCGTTGTTTCCAGGGATGGTCAGATTACCAAATCGACGGTAAAAGAGCTTTACCTCTTTGAGGGGCTGGGCAAAGAGAAGACCAAAGAGGAGATCCGCTCCGGCGAGATAGTTGCCATCATGGGACTGGAAAATTTTGATATCGGGGATACCGTGGCCGACCCTGAAGCGCCCGAGGCCTTGGAGCCGATCGCCGTCGATGATCCCACCATGAGCATGCTCTTTACCATCAACAACTCACCCTTTTTTGGCAAGGAAGGCAAATTCGTAACCTCAAGGCATGTTAGAGATAGATTGTTTAAAGAGACCGAGAAGAACCTGGCTCTAAGAGTCGAGGAGACTAACTCGCCCGATAAACTGATCGTCTACGGCCGGGGAACCCTGCATCTCTCCGTTCTGGTCGAGACGATGAGGAGAGAGGGCTACGAGCTTCAGCTCGGTCAGCCCCAGGTGGTCATCAAAGAGATTGACGGTTTTAAACATGAGCCGATAGAATTGCTAAACGTAAACGTCGATGAGGCGTTTTCAGGTAAAGTGATCGAGATCGTCTCCAAGCTTAAAGGGGATCTAATCAGTATCGAGGCCAGAAATGATCGGGTGGCCCTAGAATTTAAGATACCGGCTCGCGGCTTGATTGGGCTGACCAAACCCATCTTGACGGCAACCGAGGGCAAGGCGGTGATCTCCCATCGTTTTCAGGGTTATGAGCCGTGGAAGGGTCAGATCAAGGCCAAGAGAAACGGGGCGCTCATTGCCATGGAGACCGGAGCGGCCACCGCCTATTCGATCGATAAACTGCAAGATAGGGGCAAGTTCTTCATCGAGCCCAATGAAACGATTTATGCTGGTCAAGTGATCGGCGAGAGCACCAGGCAAGAGGATATAGTGATAAATGTGGTCAAGGCCAAAAAGCAATCCAACGTGCGGGCCGCAGGGGCAGATGACAAGGTTTCGATAGCCCCGGCCATCAAATTCTCGCTAGAAGAGGCGATGGAATACTGCGCAGAGGATGAGTACGTGGAAGTTACCCCCAAATCGATCCGCCTAAGAAAGATCCTTCTAGCCGAGCACGAGAGGAAGCGGGAGAAGAAGACGCAAGGGCAATAAGAAATATTTGAGATAGCAAGAAAGCCGCCTGCCGCCAAAACCCCAAACCTTCTTTTGTGGCAGAATTTTGACGCACAAGATCTTATCAAAAACACGTTCAGCCGCCTCCGCTATACTTTATATTGACTTCGTTTTAGCCTTTCGATATATTTTTATCATGTTCATTCATGTTATCAAGAGGGACTGTGATGAATGTGCAGATTTATCAAGCAGGAAGAATCCCAGCGCGCAAGGATGTTGTTTGCCAACCGCCAGGCGGGCTGGTTGAATTAACCACTGCGCCAAAGTTAATGGATCAGTTGCGAGAGGCTTTGCGCTCGCGTCATTATAGCCACCGTACTGAAAAAGGCTGGATTGGCCAAGCGAGCCACTTGCCACACTTTCCGGCATTCCTTCGCCACGCAACTTGTGGAAGGTGGTTATGATATCAGGACGGTGCAGGAACTCCTTGGCCACAAAGACGTGAAAACCACAATGATTTACACGCATGTTCTAAATCGTGGAGGCAAGGGCGTCAAGAGCCCCATGGATGACCCGTAGAGGAGAGTCTTAGGGTATGTTATATAGAAGCCATATATAAATCCCATCTAATTTTTGAGTCGCCTTAATGCCTGTATTAACAAGGCTTATGCTATTTGAGCGTCGGGGTGTTATGACGCTAATTCGGGAGTTAAAGGTGTTATGAAGAAACCGTATAAACTATGTTAGGTTGGATGGGAGACAAATGACCGAGTCAGGCGTGTCGCGGAGTGAGCTGAGAGCCGCTGGGGTCTTCGGTCTGCTGATCGCCATCACAATCGACCTCGGCTGGCTGTTCACCCTTTGGCCGCACACGGCCGCGAATCCCTGGCGCTGGCCCATAGCTGCGCTGACTTGCGTGATACAGACTGTGGTCACCACAGCTGGCGTCGTCGGCGCCGCTTGGT
>JASEGU010000041.1:3039-4997 GCA_030017835.1 Actinomycetota bacterium
CAATACGTCAATTTATGGAAGGCTTCGGTGGTGGGGTAGCCTTCGGCATGGTCGGCGGCTTCATCCCTGGTGCAGTGGGCTCGCTCGCCCTCAGTATCTGGCGTCGCCGTCGTGAACAACGTTCAGTATCAGCCTAACACAGCGTGCACCTGACGTGTGGGAGTCTGCGCGATTTACAAGCATTTTTCTGGCTTCGAGTTTTTCCTGCTCCCAAACAGAATCCACGCCCGCCCACACGCAGGTAACGCAAACCGTTAGACCCGCAGAAAATATTTAAGGAGTTGGCCATGCAATCTAAGGACCATTGGGAGGGGGTCTATTCATCTAAATCATCGGAGGAAATGAGTTGGTTCCAGCAGCACGCTGAACTCTCATTGAGATTGATTCGTGAAACCTGCGTCCCTGCGTCCGGTACAATCATTGATGTTGGTGGGGGTGCTTCAACACTCGTCGACGACCTCTTGGCAAACGGCTATACAGACATTACTGTACTTGATCTCTCAAGAACAGCATTAACAGCGGCAAAGTGCCGGCTCGGTGCTCAAGCAAACGCAGTCAAGTGGCTGGAAGCAAACATCGTTGAGGCATCACTCCCCACCCATGCTTACGACATATGGCATGACCGTGCCGTCTTTCACTTTCTCACAACCCTAGAAGAACGGCGTGTGTATGTGGATACGGTAGTCCGCTCAGTAAAACCCGGAGGACACGTTATCGTGGCAACATTTGCGGATGACGGTCCAACCAAGTGCAGCGGTCTCCCAGTTATGCGCTACTCGCCGAAAGATCTCCATGCCCAATTTGGCGAGCCATTTGTATTGCTCAAGCATGAAATGGAGTCGCACAAGACTCCAGCAGGATCGCAACAGCAGTTCGTATATTGCTACTGTATCAAAATAAATTGATGAGTTGCGGGTCTAATAAGTCGTTCAAGCTGACAGGGCCGCTCGTCACGCGGCTTGCAGTGTGGGGATCCAGGCAAGCCGCGCGCCAACCGTCCCCGGTCCCGACCTCGCAACCAGTGGCGCAACGTCCGAAGAAGAGAATGCACGGTTGTCTGCTCACATTCCTGATCGCCCTCGGCCTCCTGGTCATCGGCATTCCTCTCGGAATCTACATCGGCGGCAAAGCGTTCATGGACTACGCAAAAGACAAGATGGAAAGCTCTCCTCTTTGCGTTGCCGTCGCCGTCGGCAAGATCGACGACGTTGATCTTCTGCTTTCGCAGGGCGAGGATCCTAACCAGAAGGGGCCAATGGGACACTCTCCGCTCATCATGGCCACAGATCACGATTACCCTCTCATCGCTGAGCGCCTGCTCAAGGCAGGCGCAGACCCGAACCAGAAAGACAATCTTGGCTGGTCGCCTCTCCATCACGCAGTCAAGACGCAGCACGCCAATCTCGACCTCATCACGATTCTCGTGCGCTATCGCGCAGACCCGAATGTGACCGACAACCATTTACGTACGCCACTCCACCGAGCTGCTCAGTTCGGACACGTGGAGGCGATTCGGCTACTCCTTCGCCTTGGGGCAGACCCCAACGCGAAGGACGAGAACGGATGGACGCCTCTCGATCGAGGCGCAGCACATCCAGCAGTGCGCCAGATATTGGGAGGAGAACAGGAAAGCGAACAAGAGCATCGACGTTAGCCCAATAATTAAATGAAACAAGGATATAGCACCCAGCTTACCCGTCAGATTGGCGAACATCTTGTAGTCGCAAAACTTGGACGACTTGGCATCCTCGCCACTCCATTCGCCGGCAATATCCCCGATTACGACTTGCTCGCTTCAGACCTTTCAGGTCATTCCTTGCCTCTTCAGGTAAAAACAATTAATGGACCTTCTTGGCAGTTTTCTGTCACTTCATTTCTCGATATCAAATTTGACGGCGATAGGCAAGTCGTCCAGGGGAAGAAGAAACTATCCAATCCAAACCTTATATGTGTTTTCG
>JASEGU010000042.1 GCA_030017835.1 Actinomycetota bacterium
ACAGGTTGCCATTCACTCTTAGCTACTAGTTCAAGCTGGTGGGCTCATATCCCAGGCACTAAAAAGGTGTTAGAATAGACCAAAAATTGGAGCAGAAAGATGAAGGTATTCATAATCCATCCGGATGACTTTGATAAGGGGCAAGAGGTCCCTCCCTTCCATTCCGTCTTCGAAAACGGCTATGCCAAAAAGCTCATCAAACACTTGACTGATGATCCTTCCGTCTGCACCGCCTGCGGCAAGGAGTGCGTAAACTGCAGAAAGCAGTACGGACTCAAATTCAATGACGATATAGTGGGCGTCCACAAGTTGCCCGCAAAGCTCCTCTACTACATCGACGAGCCGGCTAAATATTTGCCGAAAGAGCCTCCGGCCCACGACATCATGATCGCCATAAACGTCCACGAGGACATCCTGCTCACCCTGCCCAAGGTGGCCAAGGAGGCGGGAGCGAGCGGCCTTATCGTGCCCGTCGAGCATCCCGACTGGTTGACCAGGTGGGGGCGGGGCAGACTTACCCAAATATGCGAAGGGCTCGGCCTTGAATGCGCCTTCCCCAAACCATTCTGCGCCCTGGCCAAAAACAACAAGCATCCGGCCATAAACAGCTTTATAGATCATTTCCATATCGGCCGACCCATTTTGAAGATAAAGGCCAAGGATGGAGTGATAGAGCAGGCAAGGGTCGCGGTCTCGGCTCCCTGTGGAGCCACCTACCTGGTGGCCCATAAATTGAAGGGCAAGAAGCTGACCGACGACATAGACGCCGTGGTCGCCAAATACTGGCATAGCTATCCCTGCATAGCCAGCATGAAGACCGACCCCGAGCTAGGCGACACTATCCTCCACAGAGGAGGCCATATCCATTACGGCATAGTCCGCGAGGCTCTTGGGGACGTTGATGATGGTAAACCTTAGTTCCTCATGTTGACTTTCCTCTTTAAGAGAGTTATCCTTTGCGAGTAGTATCGTCATTACATCTTTAGGAGGTTCGTAATGGTTCAGGGCACGGTCAAGTGGTTTAACGCAAAGAAGGGCTACGGTTTCATCGAAAAGGAGGGTGGCGAAGATGTTTTTGTGCATTACTCCGCCATTCAGGGAGAAGGATTCAAAGTCATCAACGAGGGCGATAAGGTGGAGTTTGAGGTGGTAGAGGGCGAGAACGGCAAGCCTCAAGCCGCAAACGTAAAGAAGATCTAATTTCGGTCAAATACGAAAAGGCCCCTTTGCTTGCAAAGGGGCCTTTATTTTGGAGAAGATTTGCGTCGTCTGATAGCTTTTTTTGCCGCCTTAACCATGTTGATCCTCTCTCTTCGTTTCGACGGAGCCCTCTCCCTCTGGGTGGCAACCAATAGATCGGTCGCACTTGAGCCGTTTGCCCGAATCTTAAATAATCTCTGGCCGATCTACGTCTTCATCTCAATCCTCTCGATATATCTAATCAAAAGGCGACGCTTCGACATTTTGGCTGTGCTCCTCTTGTCGGTCACGGCAGCACCGCTCGCCTCCGATATATTAAAGGTAGCGGTGGGGCGGCCTAGGCCCTTTCTTCTCCTTCCCATAACTAGCCTTGAGGATATATCGAGCTTCTCCTTTCCGAGCGGTCACCTCACCCTGATCTCCTCGCTCCTTGGCCCGCTCAAAAAAATTGAAGACGACGGCCTCTTCGGAAGGCTTCCCGTCCTCGCCATCTATCCAATCTACATGGTCCTTGTGGCCTATTTTCGTCTCTTTGCCGGCATCCATTTCCTAAGCGACCTAATGGGGGGGGCGATCTTGGGTTGCTCCACCGGCTGGCTTTTTCTAAGGCTGAATGAGAAGGGCCTCTTTGAAGGGGATATGATAGGATATCCTCACTTCATCGCCCTGACCCTTCTTGGCATAAGGCTCGTAATCAAAGCTTTCGCGTAAGATGGAATGGGGTTGAAATAAATAAACGGGATCCGCTTGCAAGCGGATCCCGTTTGCTTTGAGGTTGAACTTATGATCCTACTCCTCGTTTAGCTGGTCCAACAAGTTGGCCAGCTCTGTGCCGTGAGCCATAGCCGCTTCTCTGAGCGTCTCGCCGCGAGCGATAGAACATCCGGTGCATCCCATGCCATTGGCCGCAAAGACGGCGGCCGCTTTGGGGTTTGTCTGAATTATATGGGCAATGGTCATATCCTCAGTCGCTTTCATCTGCCCCTCCTTCAAATTGATTTTAAAGACCTACTGCCGCTCCTCAACCAATGAATCGACCACAGACGGGTCGGCCAGAGTCGAGGTATCGCCGATGGCATCGACCTGTCCCTCGGCGATCTTGCGCAGGATCCTTCTCATTATCTTACCCGATCTCGTCATGGGAAGCGAATTGGCAAATTGGATCTTGTCTGGGGTGGCAATCGGACTGATCTCGGTCCGAACGTGCTTTACCAGTTCCTTCTTGAGATCATCGGAAGAAGCATAGGCCTGCTTTAAGGTAACATAGCAGTAGATGCCCTGTCCCTTGACGTCGTGCGGATAACCGACGACGGCCGCCTCGGCCACGTAGGGATGAGAGACGAGCGCGCTCTCCACCTCGGCCGTTCCGATCCTATGACCGGAGACGTTGATGACGTCATCGATCCGGCCAAGGAGCCAATAGAAACCGCCCTCATCAATCCGGCAGCCATCACCGGTGAAATAATTTCCCGGATACATCGAGAAGTAGACCTCTTTAATTCGTTGGTTCTTGGGATCGCCGTAGACGCCGCGCAGCATGCCCGGCCAGGGTTTGGTGATGATTAGCGAACCGCCCTCGTTGACATCGGCCTCGGAGCCGTCTTTACGTACCACTTTGGGCACAACGCCGAAGAAGGGTTTGGAGGCTGAGCCGGGCTTGGTCGGGGTGCAACCGGCAAGCGGGGTGATCAGGTGACCGCCGGTCTCAGTCTGCCACCAGGTATCTACTATCGGGCAGCGCTCTTTGCCGATGGTCTTGTAATACCAGATCCAGGCCTCGGGATTGATCGGCTCGCCGACCGTGCCCAGAACCTTGATGCTGGAGAGATCGTGCTTGTTTGGCCACTCATCGCCCAGCCTCATCAAGGCCCTGATGGCGGTGGGGGCAGCATAGAAGATGTTGACCTTGTAGTCAGCAACTATCTTCCAGAAGCGGTCGGGCTTGGGATAGGTCGGAACCCCTTCAAACATCAAGCTGGTAAAGCCGTTGCTTAAGGGTCCATAGACGATATAGGAATGGCCGGTGACCCAACCGATATCGGCCGTACACCAGAAGAGCTCGTCGTCTTTGAGATCGAAGGTGTACTTGGTGGTCAGATTGACGTGAAGGAGATATCCGCCGGTGGTATGGAGGACGCCCTTGGGCTTTCCGGTGCTGCCGCTGGTGTAGAGGATAAAGAGGGGATCTTCGGCGTCCATCTTCTCGGGCTCGCAGGTCTCGGAGATATCGCCGGCATTCATCTCCTCATGCCACCAGAAGTCGCGCCCACTCTTCATGAAAACATCTTCATCCGACTGTTTGAAGACGATGACCTTCTTAACAAAATCGCAAGAATTCAGGGCAACATCGGCCGTCTTCTTGAGCGGAATCAGCTTGCTGGAGTGGAAGCCGACGTCGGTGGTGATGAGAGCCTTGGAGTTGCAATCGGTCATCCGGCTGGAGAGGGCTTCGGCGCTGAAGGCGGA
The DNA here is from genome assembly GCA_030017835.1 of Actinomycetota bacterium. NCBI lineage: Bacteria > Bacillati > Actinomycetota > Actinomycetota bacterium. Next base: position 3,667 of record JASEGU010000042.1, read on the forward strand.
GAAGACTATCGAGTGGATCGCACCGATTCTGGTGCAAGCCAGCATGGCGATGGGAAGCTCCAAGATCATCGGCATAAAGAGGGTGACGGTATCGCCCTTCTTGATGCCATGCTTCTTCAAGACGTTGGCAAATTTGCATACCTCTCTGTGGAGTTCCTTGTAGGTCAAGAAGCGCTTCTTCTCTTCGGCCTCCCCTTGCCAGATAAGGGCCTTCTTGTCGCCGCGGGTCTCTAGGTGACGGTCCAAACAATTGTAGGAGACGTTCAGCTTGCCGCCCTTAAAGAACTGGACGAAGGAGGCTTCCTTCTCTCCGACGCTGTCGAAATCGTACTCCAAAACCTTGTCCCACTTGGAGAACCAGCTAAGATTCTCCTCGGCCATCCGACCCCAGAACTTCTCCGGCTCCTCGACCGATTCCTTGTACATCTTTTCGTACTCTTCCATGCTCTTTATATAAGCCTTCTCTGAAAGCTCCTTTGGAGGGTAGAATACCCTCTCTTCGTGCATCATGGGTTGAATATCTTTCTCCTCGCTCATACGCCCTCCCTTTCAAGTCATGTTTTTAATCCGATAAGCGGTCAAGCTCTACGAAATTGAAATATACTTCAAAAGTGGGGCAAAAACTGCCTTTTTTCATTAAGCGGTCGTTTTTAAGCGGTAAAAGATCGACGTGGAAGTTTTTGGGCCAAACGGGAGAAAAGGAAAGGCTCCGATCTCTCGGAGCCTTAAAAAGATTCGGCGGCGTCCTACTCTCCCACACCGTTGCCAGTGCAGTACCATCGGCGCTGAGCAGCTTAACTTCTCTGTTCGAAATGGGAAGAGGTGTACCCCGCTCGCCATGGCCACCGAAAACCTGATGGTCAAAATGAGATCTGCACCTTCAAAACCACACAGCAAAATTCGAATAAGTTCAAGTCCTCGGTCTATTAGTACCACTCGGCTACACCCATTGCTGGGCTTCCACCTATGGCCTATCAACCAGGTAGTCTACCTGGGACCTTACTCCACTTAGGATGGGAAACCTAATCTTAGAGTGAGCTTCCCGCTTAGATGCTTTCAGCGGTTATCTCTTCCGAACATAGCTACCCAGCGATGCCGTTGGCACGACAACTGGTACACCAGAGGTTCGTTCATCCCGGTCCTCTCGTACTAGGGACGACCCTCTTCAAGTTTCCTACGCCCACAACAGATAGGGACCGAACTGTCTCACGACGTTCTAAACCCAGCTCGCGCCCAGGCCAATGGTGTAGATGGGGACGCGCGTCTTCCCTTCGGAAGCCAGGTCAATCACCTCGTTGGCTGTATAGAAACTGCACG
>JASEGU010000043.1 GCA_030017835.1 Actinomycetota bacterium
TTTACAGGTTGCCATTCACTCTTAGCTACTAGTTCAAGCTGGTGGGCTCATATCCGTCGGGTCTTTTATGATTAGTATCTCCATGGGAATAATCCTATCACAAGAGGGACAAAATATTGCAAAACTTTAAAAGGGGAAGTGGAGCGTTTTTTGGTATCGAAAGGGGGCCGCTCAAAAAGCGGCCCCCTTTATAAAGGCTTTATACCTCAATCTTTAACTAAAAGGCAAGAGGTTTACTTCTTCTTGGTGCCCTTTCCTTTCTCTTCTTCTTTCTTCGACTCGCTATAGCTGAAGAGCTTCTCGTTCATGGCCTTGATGTTCTCGTAGAGGCCCTTTTTGACGCTCCTCTCTATCTCGCCCTCTTTGGCGGCTTTCACGAATTTTTCGAAGCCGTCGGAGAGTTTGTCGATGACTTCGCCGGCCTGATCGACGCCCTTCTTCACGTTCTTTTCCAGCTCGCCCTCTCTGGCCGTTTTGACGAAGTTATCGACGTGGCCGGCCAAGGTGTTTACTCCGTCTACCACCTGACCCATGCCCTTCTTTACGTTCTGCTCTATCTTACCCTCTTTAGCAGCTTTCACAAACTTGTTCACGTTTTCCGAGACCACATTCACACCCTCGACCACTTGAGCCTTGACCTTCTGGGCCTGTTCACTCTGAGCGGCTTCGTTGAAGATGGCCTTGAGCTGACCGCCCAGGATCTTGAGCTCGGAGCCGATATCATCCATCTGGATCTCTTTTTCAGCCGCTTTCTTGGCTCCTTTTTTCTCTTTTTCGGCCGGGCTGGTCTTCTTGGTCTCTTTTTTCTTCTCTTCCACTTTATTCCTCCAATCTTAAATGGTTAATAAGGTGTTTTTTATTATAGCAGTATTTCGGCAAGTTTTTTGAAAGCTTGCGCTTTATCACGCATTTATTTCTCGTTATTTAAATCTGCCCAATATTGGCCGATACTTGAATAAGAAACGGAGCAAGGCCACCTTCTCAATAATATTAACTGTATACCTTCAATCTTTTATCGAGTCAATGCTTTAAGCAGGAATTAAAGAAGCATTTGTAGAAATATCTTAAATTAGAGCAGAATCAATTCTTAAGAAGGGATGATCACATGGTTGCAAACCGGCCCGAGAAAAAGGAAGAGATGGGTATACCCAAAGAGCTCCCCCTCATCCCGCTTCGGGATCTGATAATCTTTCCCAACCTGGTTGTGCCCCTCTTTGTCGGTCGGGATAGGTCGATAAAGGCGCTGGAGGCGGCCATGCGCGAGGAGCACATGGTGGCTCTGGCCGTCCAGAAGGATGTCGAGGTCCAAGATCCTTTACCTGAGGATCTCTACAGCGTCGGCTCGGTGGCCATGGTCATGCAGGAGCTGAAACTGCCCGATGGCACGGCAAAAGCCCTTGTCGAAGGGATGGTCCGCATCAGGATAAAGAAATTTACCCAGGTCGATCCCTATTTCAAGGTCGAGATAGAGGTGGTCGAGGAGGATATCGAGAAGGATATCGAGATCGAAGCGATGATGCGCACGCTCATCTCTCAGTTTGAAGAGTGCGCCCGTCTTGGCAAGCCGATACCGCCCGAGGTTCTGGTTGCCTCCTTAAACATCAGCGAGCCGGGCCGCCTGGCGGATTTCGTCGCCTTTCATCTCAACCTTAAGACCGACGGCAAGCAGGAGATCTTGGAGGCCATCAATCCCAAAGATAGGCTACAGAAGGTTTCAACCTTTCTCTTAAAGGAGCTCGAGATCTTGGAGTTGGGTAGCAAGATCCAGAGCCGAATCAAGGATCAGATGACCCAGAGCCAGAAGGAATACTTCTTGAAAGAACAGCTCAGAGCGATTCAGCAGGAACTCGGTATGGCCGACGAGCGGACGGCCGAGAGCATAGAGCTGAAAGAGAAGATAGACAAAGCCAAGATGACGGCCGAGGCCAAGGATAAGGCCCTAGCTGAAGTAGATCGCCTGGAGAAGATGCCGCCGGCTGCGGCCGAGGCGGCCGTCATTCGGACCTATCTCGACTGGCTGATCGGCCTGCCTTGGAAGAAGAAGTCTAAGGAGAAATTGGACATCGCCCAGGCCGCCAAGATCCTAGATGATTATCATTACGGCCTGGAGAAGGTCAAGGAGAGGATCTTGGAGCATCTGGCCGTGCGCAAATTGGCCAAGGGCAAATCGAAGGAGGCCATCCTCTGTTTCGTTGGGCCTCCCGGAACGGGCAAGACCTCAATCGGCCGGGCGATAGCCAAGTCACTCGGACGCGAGTTCATCAGGATATCGCTTGGCGGAGTCCGCGATGAGGCCGAAATAAGGGGGCACAGGCGCACCTACGTCGGGGCGCTTCCGGGCCGGATAATCCAGAATATAAAACAGGTGGGGACCAATAACCCCGTCTTCATGATGGATGAGATAGATAAGGTGGGGGCCGATTTTCGGGGCGATCCCACAGCCGCCTTGCTCGAAGTCCTGGACCCGGAGCAGAACTATTCCTTCAGCGATCATTATCTGGAGATACCCTTTGACCTCTCCGATGTCATGTTCATCACCACGGCAAATATGCTCGACACCATCCCGCCGGCTCTGCGCGACCGGATGGAGGTCATCCACTTTTCCGGCTATACCGAAGAGGAGAAGGTTAAGATCGCCGAGGAGTTTTTGATCCCCAAACAGCTCACGGCCCATGGTCTGGAGGAGCGGGGCATAGTGGTCGATAGCGAAGCCTTGAGAAAGATAATTCGCGAGTATACCAGAGAGGCCGGGGTAAGGAATCTCGACCGCAAGCTCGCCACCATATTTCGCCAAATCGCAAGAAAGATCGTCGAAGGAAAGAAGGGTAAGTTCAAGGTAACCCCCGATGACCTGGCTGATTATCTGGGGCCGACCCAATTCCATTATGGCATCGCCGAGAAAGAGGATGAGATCGGAGTGGCGACGGGTCTCGCCTGGACCGAGACGGGCGGCGATATCATCAGCGTCGAAGCTACCCTGATGAAGGGGAGCGGCAAGCTGATCTTAACCGGACAACTCGGCGAGGTGATGCAGGAGTCGGCCCAGGCCGCCCTGAGCTATGCCAGGTCCAAGGCGACCGATTACGGCATCGCCGAGGACTTCTACGAAAAGTATGATATCCACATCCACGTTCCGGCTGGCGCCATCCCCAAAGACGGCCCCTCGGCCGGCATAACCATGGCCACCTCGCTGATCTCGGCCTTGACGAGGGTACCGATCAAGAAGGATGTCGGTATGACCGGAGAGATCACCTTGCGTGGCCACGTCCTGCCCATCGGCGGGCTGAAGGAGAAGGTCTTGGCCGCCCACAGGGCCGGTCTGAAACACCTGGTCATCCCCAAGGAGAACGAGAAGGATCTCACCCTCGTCTCCGATGAGGTCAAGAGCGTGTTGAGGTTCACTCTGGTAGAGAACGTATCGGAGGTCTTTGAGGTGGCCTTGAAAAAGGGCGCCGCAAAGGGGGCCAAAGCGCTCAAGGGATGATCCAGATCGGGGTGATCTCAGATATTCATATAGATTCCAAGGCCGGCCTCCACTTTGAAGGGGTCGATCTGATCCTCTCGGCTGGCGACGCCGCCGACGAGCGGGCCTATGAGGTGCTTTCAAAGATAGCTCCGCTCAAGGTGGTTCTCGGCAACATGGACCCCTTCGATCCCGCCCTCTTTCCTCGAAAGATAACCCTTGATCTCGGTGGCTTCAAAGTGGGATTGACCCACGGATTCGGCTCTCCCTTCGGCTTGGAGGGAAGGGTGATGGCCGAATTTACCGCTGTCGATTGCATAATCTTTGGCCACACCCATAGGCCCGTAAACGTGATGAAAGAGGGCCTCCTCCTCTTCAATCCGGGAGCCTTTGTGGAGATGGCGGGGAGAAGAAGCAGCCTGGGACTTCTCAAGATCGAGCCGAAAGAAGGAGGCAGAGAAGGAAGCCTTACGGCTTCGCATATTCTGATCTAACCCTCTCTGAAGATATTGTTTTGCTGCTTGATTTTGGGAATTGGCTGGCTAGTGCATTTTCTCAACGAAGACTTCGGTAGACGACTTTATTGCAATAAGACCCATAGCACCAAGAAAGAGTATTGCCAAAACAGTAACTGAGATTAAAATTGCTGCATTAGCAATTTTTCTGGCCTTGCTGTCGGGGATTGTTGTTAATTTTACATGCCAGGATAAAATTAATCCGCTAAGTCCCAAGGATAAAGCAAGCAGCGGAATAAAAATAGTTATGGCAGCACTTATTGCTATAGCCAATGATGTGTAAGTTAAACACATGTCAGATTCTTTTGCTTCAGTAACCATTGAACCCCCCCATTTCATTAAATGACACACCCATGCATTATCTTACAATGCGGGTAACTGCGAATTCTTTCGCAGTTACCCGCTGCATCAATCTTTAACTAGCCACCGGTAGTATACGAATAAGTCCCACCGCGGTAGACGCGTGCATCAATCCAGGGATAAGAATGTTGGATGTAAATTCCTCCGGCTCCTAAAGAAAAGTACCCCTGAGAAAAACTATAATAAGTAGTACTATTTAAATAGTAACCGGTATTAGTTTTAGTCCACGGTATACCCAACCAGGAGCATATACTTCGCCCCAACTTTGTCTCTGAACAGATAGGATTTTGGTAGAATCCCAGGTCCAAGTTATTCTATGATAAAAGCTCCAAAGAGCGCCTCCGACGTTATTATAACCAGTTTTTTTAATTGTGAGGATTTTCCCTCCCGTACTTGCAAGAGTTGGTGTCTGGCTGCTTAGCTTCGATTCAATAACTTCCGTCTCTATCCTGGCAACTTTATAACGGTCTAGGAGCTATTGTCAAATGTTGTGGATCGCATTCTAAGCCACGACCCTTCCAACTAGCT
>JASEGU010000044.1 GCA_030017835.1 Actinomycetota bacterium
AGAAGCCGTTGTGCGTAGTTAAGGTGTCAACAGAAACGGGGTAACTCCAACTCCACTTGGTCAAACCGATGCTAAAAGATTTTTATTTCTGGTTTTTACTGTGCGGAATAATAAAATCCGGGTAATATCAGCAAGGGATATGAATCGAAAAGAGAAGGGAGCATATATAACTCATGAAGAATAAAATACCAAAGTTTAAAAACGAAGACGAGGAAAGGGCGTTTTGGTCAGCCCATGACTCAACCGAGTTCATTGATTGGAAAAAGGCAAAGAGGACTTTGCTGCCAAATTTGAAGCCGTCGGTTAAGACGATCTCTCTTCGCCTTCCCGAAGCCATGCTTGAGGAACTTAAGCTGCTGGCGAACAAAAAGGATGTGCCCTATCAATCGCTGGTAAAGATTTTTTTGGCCGAGCGCATTGAAGAGGAGCTCGATACTTACTCTAAAGCATAGCAATTCATTTGGGCGAATTACACGCGCGCACTTGCATGCTCTCACCCATTTCTCCCAAACATCTTAAAAACTCTGCCATCCACCGCAAAGAGTCCGGCAAAGATGAGTCCCATCCCCAAAAAGATATTTAGCCCCAGTTTTTCGCCCAGAACCATTGAGCCGAGCAGCAGAGCGTTTATCGGTATCAAAAAGGTGACGAGCAAGAGGTTGGTCGCTCCCACTATCCTTATCAATCTAAAATACAAAATATAGGCTATGGCTGTGCCAAGGACAGCCAGCCATGAAATGGAGAGGATTGAAGTCCACGAGATGGCAAAACTCTTTGGCCAATCGGTAAGAAGGGCAACCGGAAGCATCAGAAGGCCGGCTGAAAAGAGCATTCCGGCAGCCGGTACTATCTCGGGGCCATCCCCTTAAAGCGGCGGGCAAAGATGGCGGCAACCGTATAGAGGAAGGCGGCAAAGAGGGTGGCAAGCTGGGCTATCCCCTGCGAGCCAAGGTCAGAGAGGGCACTTGGGCCGATCAGGACGGCCACCCCAACTATCCCGATGACTACGCCGCCCGCCCGGCTAAAAGTCAGTCGTTCCTCTTTGGTTAGAAAGTGGGCAAGGATGACGGCCGAGAGCGGAGTTGTGGCGTTTAAGATGGCGGCAAGGCCGCTATCGATATACTGCTGGCTTTGGGCGATCAGCGAGAAGGGGATGAGGTTATTTATCAGCCCCATGACGATGAAGGCCCCCCAAATCTTGGGCGATGCGGGCAAAGTATTTCCCGTTATGTAGACGAATGACACAAGGATGAGCCCGGCCGCAATGAGGCGCAAGAAGACCAGGGTGAAGGGGCCAAGCTCGCGAAGGACTATCTCGTTGAAGAAGAAGGAGCCGCCCCAGAGGAAGGAGAGCAATATGAGGATGGCCCACTCCTTTGTGCCCATCGACTGATCCACGCCCGCCCATCCTTTCCTCTTTTAATCGGTTAAAAGCCGCTTTAAAGTATTGAGCGTAAATTATAGAATCTTATGTTGCTAGCAAGCAACAGCGGGCGGTACAGAGCGTGAAGAAGGATAGGATAAGGCATGAAGAGGAGACGATCTTAAGCGATGATTCGTCTCTATTGCAGCGGGCGTCACGGTCAAAAAGGCGCGCTCTGTAAGGATTGCGATGAGCTTTTGAGCTATGCTCATGCTCGACTTAAAAACTGCCGCCACAAAGAGTCCAAGCCCGCTTGCGCCAAATGCAAAACCCCCTGTTATGAGCCGAAGATGCGGGGGCGGATAAGAGAGGTCATGCGCTTCTCTGGCCCCAGAATGCTCTATCGATATCCAGTCCTCGCTCTCTCACGTCTTCTGGATAACTTCAAGAAGAGGACTTCTTAGAACACCTCCTTCGTCTTGCTGTAAAAACCCGTCAAGATTTCATCAAGATTATTTTTTTGAGGACCGATTTTGGGTTATACTTGGAAATTATAAACTTATCATAGGAGGGCCACTGCGTTTATGAAGTTCATCGACGATATCAGGAAAGAGATAACCCCGCAGCTAAAAAGCAAGATAGCAAAGGCGACCAAGCCGGCCTTGGCCGAGATCTCCGGCAAGGACAGTCTGGCCACTGCGATCAGGGGTTTTGAGATGAGCCAGTTTGACCTCCTCCTTCCGACCTTCGTCAATTTGAATGTGGAATATGGCGACCGCATGGTCCTTACCCGAAACATCAGATACCTTCAAGAGAGGGTCAAGAAGCTTGCTCCGCTCGGCAAGAGTTGGCTGGTCTTGGAGCCCATCACTATGGAGGAGCCCGAACTCTGGCAAGCACTCTCGGGCAGGTTCAATTCGCTATCGATCCAGAGGTTCGGTTCCTTCTCGCCTTGCCTTGGGTGCCATCTCTTCGTTCACCTTCTTCGAGCCCCGCTCGCCTGGGAGCTTGGGATAGACACCATGATCACCGGGGAGAGGCAATCCCATCATGGCCGGGTCAAGATAAATCAGCTCTCCTCCGTTCTCGATCGCTACGAGTCCGTTATGGACTATGCCGGCATCAAACTTATCTCGCAGCTGAGATACACGATATCCAATGGCGACATTGATTTGATTATGGGCAAGGATTTTAAGGATGAAGATAACCAGCTAAAGTGCATTTTGGAAGACAACTATCGCGATCTAAACGACGCTGCCATCGCCGATGAGAGCGGGGCCTCGAGATACCTAGACGAGTTCGCCGTCCCCTTTGCAAGAGCCGTCATCGACCTCTGGAGAAAGGATGAGGAGGAGGTCAGCTACATCGAGCTTGCCAAGAAGGTCTTTGGCAACAGGGAGTAGACTTTATCCCGTCAAATCATCCTTTTAAAGCAACCCTTTAAAGTATCAAGGATTCTCTCATTCGCTTTGTCCCTTCCTTATAAATCTTTGAAGATGAGACATAATCTAGCTCTCTTAAAAGAATGGAGTCTCTGTGGTCGAAATCGTAAAGATAAGCCAGGGCGATGTGGTCAAGCTTAAAAAAGGCCATCCCTGCGGTGCAAATGAGTGGCAGGTTACAAGGGTTGGCATGGATGTCGGCCTCAAATGTTTGGGCTGCGGGCGGAGCGTTCGCCTGCTTCGCTACGATTTCGATCGCAGATTTAAAGGTTACGTCAAGCAGAGCTCGAGCGAATAACCCAAAGGAGTCATTCAATGATTTTGGAGCTTTTAAAATGCAGGTAGGCGTGGTCGGGCTACCCAACGCCGGAAAGTCCACCCTCTTCAATGCCATCACCAAGGCCGGGGCCGAAATGGGAAGCTACGCCTTTACCACCATCGATCCCAACATCGGCATCGCCGAGGTGCCAGATGAGCGTCTTGCCAAGATATCGGCCCTGATGAAGAGCGAAAAGACGGTATTTGCCACCATGAAATTTGTCGATATTGCCGGGTTGGTCAAGGGGGCAAGCAAGGGGGAGGGCCTGGGCAACAAGTTTTTGGCTCACATCCGTGAGGTCGATGTCATCGCCCACGTGGTGCGCTGCTTCGGCGATGAAAACGTAAGCCGCGAGGAGGGCGGGGCCGATCCCCTCTCAGATATCGAGACGATAAACATTGAACTCATCCTGTCCGATTTGGCCGCGGTCGAAAAGCGTTTGGAGAAGGCGGCCAAGCAGATTCGAACAGGAAGCAAAGAATTGGAAAGGATGAAGGGGATATACGAGCGGCTGAAGGTGGTCTTGGAGGCGGGCTCTCCTGCCAGAAGCGCAAATCTTTCGGATGAAGAGGAGACTCTTGTAAGCCTGGAGGGCGGCCTGATTACGCTCAAACCCATAATCTACGTGGCCAACGTGGCCGAGGGTGACTTGAGCGAGGATAACCCCCTCTTTCAAAAAGTGCTTGGTTTTGCCAAGGCCGAAGGGAGCGAGGCGATAGCTGTCAGCGCCAAGTTAGAGGTGGAACTGGCCGAGCTTTCAGAGGAGGAGGCCGCCACCTTCAAGGCCGAGATGGGCATCACCGAATCGGGTCTTAGTAAATTTATCCGGGCCTCTTACAAGCTGCTCGGACTCGTCACCTTCTTTACGGCCGGTCCCAAGGAAGCCCGGGCCTGGTCGATTAAGGCGGGGACCAAGGCGCCGGGGGCGGCTGGGCGGGTCCACTCCGATATGGAGCGGGGTTTCATCAAGGCTGAGGTTGTTTACTTTACGGACCTGTTGGAGACAGGATCCTTTGCCGCCGCCAAAGAGAAGGGGCTCTTGAGGTTAGAAGGCAAGGATTACGTCGTCAAAGACGGCGATGTGATTACGTTTAAGTTTGCGGTGTAGGGTTACAGGTTTTTGTCTAAATTTCTACGGTCTGCTAGTTTGTATACATATTCTACGAGTTCGGTATGTTCGATTTTGAATCGGTCTATTACTATTAGATACCATTGGCTAAATGCTTTGAAGAAACCAAACCCAATAAGGACTCCTGCGGCGTTCAATAAAACATCATTTATATCAATTATGCGGTAAGCCCAACCTAGCGTTAGAGATATTATTAGTTGAGTTGCCTCGATTCCTAAACCAAAAAGGAGAGGGATCGAACTGCGCCCGAAAACTTGAACTACTATTGAGGAATCCTAAGGTGAATGGCG
>JASEGU010000045.1 GCA_030017835.1 Actinomycetota bacterium
CCTTTATTGCACAACTATTGGTCAAACCAGTACCAGATGTATAGGAATTACCAAAGGATTTGACAGCGGCCCTAAAAGGGCACAAACTCTAATCAAAGGAGGTGATCACATGGAGACTAAATCAAAATTTTCCGAATCCTCGGTCCTTGGGATAATCTATACCCTAGTTCTTGCCGCTATCTTGGCCGTTTTTGTGGGCATTGCCTTAAATACCTTCTATCCCGCTCCCGAATACTCGGAATATCCGAGGGAAGAACTGGTCCAGTATGGGGAGGATAATAAACCTCTAACCGAAAAAGACCGGGCCAACGAAAAGATAAATAATGAAAGAAGGGTGGCCTTCGAGAAAGAGGTAGAGAAGCATGAAGTGGCCTACAAGGAGTGGATGGCGGTTGCCAGCATAGTGATATTCATAGCGGCCACGCTTCTGGTTGCTCTCGGTCTCTTTCAGTCCGGCAAAGTGCATATCCTGCCAAACGGCATATTGCTTGGCGGCTTTTTTACCCTCCTCTACGGGGTCGGTCTTGGTCTTGCAAGCCAGAGCCGCTACTTGATATTCTTTGTTACCTCGGCCTCTTTGGTAGTCATCTTGGCTGCCGGTTATTTAAAATTTGTAAGGCCCGAAAGACTGATCTCAAAAAATTGAGGCTCTCTTCTGACAGGCGGGCCCCTCAAGATGATGAGGGGCCCGTTTTTTTGTTCCCCTAGCTCAATTGGTGGATCTAATCTAATATATTAATCGACAAGACTTTTTATCCAAGGAGGCATCATGAAGCGGATCGCTCTGACAGAGCATGCAACCAAGGGCGGTTGAGCCGCCAAACTGGGTCCGTGTGACCTTAAGGCAGTGCTTGCTGAGCTGAATATTAAAGCTGACGAAAAGCTCCTTCGCGGCATCGAGGGGGCGGAAGATGCCGCCGTCTATAAGCTGACCGATGAGATCGCCCTCGTCCAGACGGTCGATTTCTTCACGCCCATCGTAGATGACCCTTACCTCTTTGGTCAAATCGCGGCAGCCAACGCCCTAAGCGATATCTACGCCATGGGGGCAGATCCCATAACCGCTTTAAACATCGTAACCTTCAACTTAGATCTCGGTCTGGACGTTCTTTCCGAGATAATCAGGGGCGGAAGCGATAAGGCAACCGAGGCCGAGGCCCTGATCGTCGGCGGTCATACGGTCGAAGACGATGAGCCGAAATACGGCCTGGCGGCAACCGGCCTGGTCCACCCTCAAAAATTCTTCTCCAATTCAACCGCTCAAGCGGGCGACCGGCTCATCCTGACCAAACCGCTTGGCATGGGCGTTTTGGCCACGGCCCTAAAGGGCAAGGTGGTGACGGAAGCAGATATTATGGAAGCGATAGACTCGGCAAGGACCTTAAATAGGGGGGCCTCGCTGGCCATGCGGCAGGCTAGGGCAAATTCAGCTACCGACATTACCGGCTTTGGTCTCCTTGGGCATTTGGCCGAGATGATGCGCGGGAGTCATAAGTCAGCCAAGATATACTCCAAAGACATTCCCATTTTTGATAGGGTTATCGAGCTTGCCGAGATCGGAATGGTTCCGGGCGGCGCCCATTCAAACAAGAAATATGTGGGTGAGATGGTGAGCTTTAGCCCAGAGTTTTCGGCCGTGATGGCCGACATCCTCTTCGATCCCCAGACTTCCGGCGGTCTTCTAATATCGATAGCTTCGGATAAAGTTGATCTCTTGATGGAGGAGTTGGCCAAGCGGAAAGTCCCCGGCTGGCAGGTCGGTGAAGTTTTCGAGGGGGAAGAGCCCAAAATAGAGGTAGTTTAAAGGGCGCTCTCAGGCTTTTGTGTCGTAAGGTGATAAGAATAATGGTTTATTGAGGCAGAAAACTACAATTTTAGAGGAGGCAGAAATGGGAAAGAGCGGTATGGCAAAGATTTTGGCGTGGACGATAATTGTTCAGCTCAGCTTTCATTGCGTCGTGCGCTGGGCAAGATGGAACCGTAACCCCTCCTCCCAGCCCGATGGGCGGTCAAGCCTTAGTCCAGGAGCGCTGCACCATTTGTCATGGGCTTGGACAGATAACGCAAGCTAAAAAGAGCAAAGAAGAATGGCAGGCAACGGTTGAACACATGGTGGAGAAGGGCGCTATTTTAAGCTCGGCGGAACAAGAAGAGGTTGTCCAGTATCTTTCTGGGACTTATACCAACTGATCAGTCTTTATTTTCCATTGGTCAACGAGCAAGGAGGTAGTGATGTCGAGTCATTCCAGCAAAGGCGGGTATTTCTATGCCGCTCTGATCGGGGCGGTTATCGGTGGGATCATCGTTGCCACCATGACCGAGGCCATTCCAGAGATGGTGCCCAAGATGATGGAGAAAATGAAAGAGAAGATGAAGGAGATGGGCTGCGATCCGGAGAAGATGTGCGGCCAAATGAAAAAGGATGAAGGCGGGGTCTAAGATGGAAAAGATAGATTACAAAAAGGAGCTCAAAGAGCTGTATAATTCGTCAGTCAAGGAGGTAAGCTTGGTTGATGTGCCCAAGATGAACTTTCTGATGATAGACGGCAGCGGCGATCCAAATACCGCAAAATCCTTCAGCGAAGCCCTCGAAGCCCTCTTTTCTCTCTCCTACGCCATAAAATTTATGATCAAGAAGGGTAAAGAAGCCCTCGATTTTGCCGTCATGCCCTTGGAGGCTCTCTGGTGGGCCGATGATGTGATGAAGTTTGCCGCCGGTAAAAAAGATGATTGGTACTGGACCGTCATGGTCATGCAACCGGGTTTTGTGACCGAGGCCCAAGTCAAAGAGGCGATGGGAGAGGTCAAAAAGAAGAAGGAACTCCCCGCGCTTGAACTGGTCCGCTTTGAGTCATTTACCGAAGGCAAGGCCGCTCAGATAATGCACATCGGGCCCTTCTCCGAGGAAGGCCCAACCATCGAGAGGGTTCATAGGTTTATCAAAGATAATGGCTTTAAGCTCTCCGGCAAGCATCACGAGATATACTTGAGCGACACCAGGCGGACCGCTCCAGAAAAATGGAAGACGATAATCCGCCAGCCCTTTGAGATGTAGTTGTTTGAACTGGCTAAAATAGATATTGGAGGCAATGTTATGGAAAAGAGAGATATTTTAACAAAGGCTCTTGCAACAGTCGGCACCATCTTAATCTGGTTTCCGATTCTCGCCCCCATCCTGCTTACCATCATTTTTTTCATTGCAAGGGGGCTACTTAGGTTCGATTTTCTCATGCCGGCAGAGCTCTTTCTTTTTGCTCTGACCGGTGGGGTTCTACTCTTCTTCGCGGCGGGCAGAGCAGGTCTCAACAGAAAGCTTATCGCTTCGAGCCTTGCCATAGCCATAGGCGCGCTCTTTGCGGCCCAGGGGCTAGCCGTCGTCACGGGCCTCGCTTCCGGCAGAATTCGCCCCACCGGCTTCTGGTTTGTGGTCGTCCTCTTACTCCTTGCGGTCTATATTTTTGCCCTAATCGCCTTGGGCGCCGGCGGAATATCGCTTTTGCGGGATCTTGCCAAAAAGACCACCGCCCAGGGCAATACCCCTTAAGCGGCTTAAATAAAGGTCCAATTTTAGGAGGTAATATCACGAAAAAATTCTACGCTCTGCTGATCAGAGGGGCTTTTCAAGAAGCATTTTGGAGGGAAGAAAAGGTAAACCAGATGCGGGTATAAAAAAAGGGGAAAATCATTTTGCGAAGAATTTTTATAGCATATTGCCAAACTTGTTATTTTGAAAAGTAGATGAGGTTTTGGACATGATCGAGGTATCGAAAGAATCATCAAAGATAATGCAGGTTACAAGCCTTTTAAGAACCAAAGTCCCCGATCCGGTCATCTCTTACAAGAATCTGCGAAGGCTGATAGGAATCTTGGGAATGCTCCTTCCCCTCGTCTGCTATCTGGGCGGGCGCCTGTTTTCGGGCCTTACCCTACAGCGCTCGATAAGCTTCTATTACTACACAAACGCGGGCGATCTCTTCGTCGGGCTCTTGGTGGCTGTAGCCATGTTCATGGTCACCTACCAGGGCTATGAGGTGATAGACGACGTTGTTTCAAGCGTAATCGGCTTTATGGCCCTTGGAATAGCCATCTTCCCCTGCCTCTTTTCGGAGTCGGTCAGAAGAAACAAGGTGGCCATCAAGGGGCCGATAACCACTCCGGTC
>JASEGU010000046.1 GCA_030017835.1 Actinomycetota bacterium
TGAAAGAGGACATTTTAACATTGCTGAAAGCGGACATTATCATTTTGCTGTAACACGAACTTATGATTTGAAAACCTCGGGCAGCCATGATAATATTTATACCTGTATCCTAGGTAATAGGTATAGTAAGTATTTCGACTTAAGGAGGTATGGTGGAGAACAAGAAGGAAAAGACCAAGGTAAATTTCAAGAAGGCTCAGAGTCTGCTGGCTACCATCATCAAGATGGTCGAGGAGGATAGGTACTGTATCGACATCATGCAGCAGAACCTGGCCGCGATCGGGCTCTTGAAATCGGCTCACCAGATGCTGATGGAGAATCACCTGAACACCTGTTTCAAGCGGGCGATGGCAACGAGCGACGAGGAGCGCAGGAACGAGATGGTCCAAGAGATCCTAAAGGTTACTAAGCTCTTCAACAAATAAAGGAATTTTAAAGAGGGGTCAAAATGAAGAAGATATTAAATATCGAAGGAATGCACTGCGCCTCCTGCGCCGCTAATATCGAAAGGACCTTAAGTAAAGAGGAGGGGATCGCGGCGGCCACCGTCAACTTTGCATCCGAAAAGCTCTTTGTCGAGTTTGACGAGAAGGTGACCGACCTTAAGCGGATCGATAAGATCTTAGAGGACCTCGGTTTCAAGGGGACTTTGGAGGAGAACAAGGAGGCCGGTCCCAAAGATATGAAAGATGGCGGCAAGGCCGCCCGCTTGAAGAGACGCTTTCTCCTTTCTCTTCTCTTCAGCCTACCCATCATTTATTTCGTCATGGGACCGATGCTTGGCCTAGCCGTGCCCAGGCTCACCAACCAGACATCTGTTATCATGCAATTCGTTTTAACGACGGCCGTTATCCTAGCCTCCTTCTCCACTTGGGTAAACGGCCTTAAGAACCTGATCAAGCTCAGACCCAATATGGATTCCTTGGTCTTTCTGGGAACCTCAGTCGCCTACTTCTATAGTTTGGCCGTCTCCATAACGACCTTTGGAGGCCACGGCGAGCTGCTCCATCTCTACTATGAGAGCGCCGCCTTCATCTTGGTCTTCATCTCGCTCGGCAAATATTTGGAGGCCCGGGCCAAGGGGCGGACGAGTGAGGCGATAAAGAAACTCATCGGCCTGCAACCTAAGGAGGCGATGGTGATAAGGGATGGGGTTGAGATCAAAATCCCCATCGCCGAAGTGTTAGTAGGAGATGTCATCCTGGTCAAACCGGGAGAGAAGATACCGGTCGACGGCGTTGTCATAAGTGGCTACTCTGGCGTGGATGAGAAGGCGATAACCGGCGAATCTATCCCCGTCGAGAAGAGGGAGGGAGACGCCGTCATCGGAGCGACCATCAACAAGACGGGCAGTTTTGAGTTTCGAGCTACCAAAGTCGGCAAAGATACCATGCTGGCCCAGATAATCAAGGTTGTCGAGGAAGCGATGGGCTCAAAAGCCCCCATCCAGCTTTTAGCGGATAAGGTCGCCTATTACTTCGTTCCGACCGTAATGAGCATAGCCATCGTATCATTTATCGTCTGGCTCATCATCGGCCAGCCCCTTGCTATGGCCTTGACCGTGCTCGTTTCGGTCCTGATAATCGCCTGCCCCTGCGCCCTCGGGCTTGCCACCCCGACGGCCGTCATGATGGGAACCGGCCTTGCCGCCAAGCGGGGCATCCTGATAAAGAGCGGGGGAGCCCTGGAGGTGGCCAAGGACTTAGATATCATCGTCTTTGACAAGACCGGAACGTTGACGGTGGGCGAGCCGAGCTTGACCGACATGATCCCCGTCAAAGAGGGCTTCGGCGAGGAGGAGTTATTAAGGATTGCCGCTTCGGTTGAGAAAAGCTCCGAGCACCCCTTGGCCCAAGCCATAGTAAGCGCGGCCAATGAGAGGGACCTTGTTCTGCGTGATGTTGAAAAATTTGAGGCCTTGGTCGGCTTTGGCATAAAGGCCAAGCTCGATGAGAAGACGGTGCTCCTTGGCACAAGGAGGCTGATGACCGAAAACGGCTTCGACTTTAATGTTGCCGAGCCCAAGATGGCCATGCTCGAAAGCCAAGGAAAGACGGCCATGCTCCTTGCCATGCGGGACGCTGGGGTCATCGGAATAATAGCCGTAGCCGACCGCCTAAAGGACTCCTCCAAACAGGCCGTCACGGCTCTTAAGAAGATGGGCAAAGAGGTCTACATGATAACCGGAGACAACCGGCGGGTGGGCGAGGCCATCGCCAAAGAAGCGGCAATCGACCGCGTCCTGGCCGAAGTTTTGCCTCAGGATAAATCGAGCGAGATCAAGAAGCTTCAAGCCGGCGGCAAGGTGGTGGCCATGATCGGCGATGGCATAAACGACGCCCCGGCTCTGGCCCAGGCCGACCTTGGAATAGCCATCGGTAGCGGAACGGACGTGGCCGTCGAGACCGGAGATATAGTCCTCATAAAAGATGATTTAAGGGACGTGGTCACGGCCATCGACCTTAGCCGCTATACCTTGAGGAAGATCAGGCAGAACCTCTTCTGGGCCTTCATCTATAATGTGATCGGCATCCCGATCGCAGCCGGCGTCCTCTATCCTTTGACCGGCTGGCTCTTAAATCCAGCCATAGCTGCGGCCGCCATGGCCTTCTCTTCGGTCAGCGTCGTCTCAAATGCCTTACTTATGAGAGGATACCGGCCAAAGCCGACCCAAAGAGGGGCAAAGGCTCCGCCCCCTCGCTTAAGACCCTTTCAAAGGAGCCGAAGGGGTTCTCGCCCACCACGTCGATGACGCCAGAGACCATGCCCATCCAACAACTGAATTTATACCTTCCGACCTTAAGCGGAGTGAACTCCTTGGTGCTGACCTGACCGGGGCTCAAGGGGATCTCTCCCTCAAAGAGACCATTTGAGATGATGGCGTTGGTGCAGCCGCTCGTCCCACGATCGGCAATCTCCCATCTGACCGGAACGCCGGCCCTGACTCGAAAATAGCTCGGCGAATATTCGTAAGAGAAGGCCTCCATCTCTATCACCTGTTTGCCATCGACTATGGGAGGCAGACTCCCCCTCGCAATCCGGACCGAACCGCCAAACATGCCAGCTAAATCTTCCCGATTAGAAAGGCCCAAAAGATTCATCTGTGAGTTGACGCTGAAGAGGGCAAAAAAGAGGACTACCACGCCAGCTACTTGTATGAATCTTTTGCTCAAATCTGGTCTATTGTGGAACTTGAGGCTAAAGGGGCCGATTCCAAGGAACATGGGAAGCGTTCCCAGCGCAAAGAGGAGCATGATGAGCCCCCCTTGGACGGCGCTTTTCGAAATTAGGGCGAACCCCTGGGCTGTTATGGTGAATCCGCAGGGCAGAAAGAAGGTCATGGCCCCCATCAGAAAGGGAAAGGGCATATAGCGCCCCTTGAAGTCGGATTCGTCCGAAGCATAACGGGTGGAATGGGACTACATTGAGCGTAGTTCGAGCTTGCCTAGGATCAGAAACGGGTGGGCTTGATTGGGCACAATTTGAGGGATTTTTGGTCGCAATTGCTGAACGAAGCTCGAACCTTTTTTGAACGGAAAATTCTCGATTAGCTCCGCTCCGCATTTCCGCCCGCCGAACTTCGGCGGAATTGGAGGCCGTGCCAATTTCATTGGCGCGCCGACATTTTGTTTTGTTTAATTGTACTAGTCAACAGCTTACCTGACATCTAGTGGTTTTGAAGAGGCGGCCACTTG
>JASEGU010000047.1 GCA_030017835.1 Actinomycetota bacterium
AATGCAGTTATCGTTATTGTGCTACGCTGCTGAGGTAACGGTTAAGGCTGGAACCCCGATACCGGTTCGGATAGAGGATGCAATATCCTCCGAAACCGCTACAGCTGGCCAGACAGTCAGGTTTACTGTTACACGCGACTGCACTGTTTCTGAATTGTCAACCGAAAAATGTGGTTAGGTCTAAGTACCATTTTTAAGCTGCCTGAGCCAGGGAGGCCTGGTCTTTTAATTTGCCGTTTATCTCCAAACGCCTCTTGCGAGCATGAAGTCTTCTTTCCGCTCTTTGAGCCAAAATCGTTTTGGCCGCACCTGTATGCCTCTGTTCAGGGGTAACATACTCAATAGCCCCATGATACCTCTGGGTGTTGTAGAACAAAATAAACTCAGCCAGGATGGCTTTTAGTTGATCGAAAGAGACAAAGTCTTTAAACCGCAGCCAATCATACTTGAGAACGCGAAACCAACTCTCGATCCACGAGTTGTCTGTAGGAGTCTGATAGCGGGCAAAGAGTTGGCCAATCCCCAAGTCTTTGAAAAATTGCCGGGCGGTCTTCTTGGCCATCTGCACTCCATGGTCGGAGAGAGCCACGGGTAACCGGGGCGCCTCCCTAACCCCCAAAAGACCCTCGCTCGTTAGGGCCTGGTCCCATGCCCTTTTCATCGACTCCACTGTAGCGTTCAACGAAAGATACCAACCGACCATCTTGCGACTGTACACATCCAGGATGGCAAAAAGATAGACGAAGACCGGCCCCAGGGCCAGATAAGTTAAATCCCAAGACCAGATCTCATTCGGCTGGGTAGGTTTCACTTCCGGCTTCTTCTGCGGCTCCCGAGGCTTACAGGTGCGCCTCTCCATTAAATTCTGTTCCTTCATCACCCGGTAAAAACTCGCCGGGCTGGCCTGAACCTGATCAGTCTCCGAGGCCCACACCGCCAGCTGCCGGTGGGAAAAATCTGCATAGACCTCCTCCTGGCTCAACTCGATGATCTTGGCCTTCTCCTCTGGCAAAAGGGCATGAGGAGCCATCTGAGGTCCAGCCTTG
Organism: Actinomycetota bacterium; assembly: GCA_030017835.1. Classification (NCBI taxonomy): domain Bacteria; kingdom Bacillati; phylum Actinomycetota; species Actinomycetota bacterium. The sequence goes on from JASEGU010000047.1 coordinate 1,047, forward strand.
CCCCCACCATACCGCCCTGTGCGCTGATGCAGCCTCACCCACCGCCGATAACGCTCCGCATCCAATTGTAACTTGCAGCAACAAAATTCCACCGTCACAGAATACTCCCGGCTGACCTCACGAATGGTAAAAACTAGAGCTTCCTTAACCGCCGCAGAAAGATACTGGCCCCCAAGACAATCCTTTAGGTCGAGCGATCTTTTTTTTTCAAAAGAGCCAGCTCCGCAGCCTGCTCCAAAATCGTCGTCTCCAAGCGCTGCTTCTCCAACTGAAGGCCTTGGTACTCTTCAAAATTTACCTGGGGCCTGCGACTCTTTCGTTCCCGAAAGGCCCCCAAGGAACTTTGCTCGATCGTCTTTTTAATACGGACCAAATCGCTCGAATGAATGCCCCAACGCCGTAGAACCTCTGCCACCGAGCCATTCTCCTTGGCCTTGGCCATGGTGGCCTCCAAAAAGATCTGAAACTTTTCCTCCGGGGATAGATGCCGACGTTTCCGAACAACCGAAGTCTGGTCTTCCATCTTTGGTTCCTCCTTGCATGGAAAGTTAGACCATCTCTCTCCCCCGGTCAAGCGGCCGCAGGGAGGGGGTAACTCCAGTCGCCCTACGGGCTCCTTCCGTTACCCCCTCCCTAAAGTACTTCGACCTCACCCCAGGTAACCTATACAGACTCAGAAACATCTTAGACAGATTTATTTTTCTAATACAACTACCCTCATCATGATAAGCGAGACCGCAAGCGATCTCGCTTATCGGGGTCACAATCGTCAGGTAGTCTTTGTAAGTGATGAAGATTATTTTTACTATCAAGAGAACCTTAAGGAATGGAAGGAGAATTTAGGAATTTCGAGGACAAGGGAGACCAAGGAAGGGAAAAAAATAAATCTGTCCCCTTTCTTGCTTCCAGTCGCTCGAGCTGCACCAATCCCTTGTCGATCAGGTAGAACACAACATGTGCCGCCCGATCATCGCTGCCTTTCCTGGACGCGCCCTCGCGGGTCAATTGATTCGCTTTGCGGGCCACCTCGCTTTCGGATAGGCGGCTGCTCTTCGCTATCTTTTCCACTACGTGACGGTAGCGATCACGGGTGGCAAAATCCATCTTGCCGTAGACTCCGCCAGGATCCTCACGCAGGATCTGCTCGACAACGCTCATCGTCTCGACGAACTCGCGCCAATCCATCGCCCCCAGAAATCGGAGGCTGCCGATACTGTTGCTTATGGAAACCTGATCGGCGGCCTGTTGTTGGTTCTCCGACTGCACCAACTGCTCAATCGTCAAGCCGGACTCGGAGAGCCGCTGCTCAATCCAGGTGAGCGGCAGGGCCAAAGCGGGGCTTTGTCCCTGCAACCGGCGGGCCAATTCCGCGACAAACGAGCTCACCAGCGGTGGGCTCGACCGGGCCATATCCGCGATTACCAGAATCAGACTCTTCGGGTCTTTCTCCGCGATCTCGGTCATCTGGTCCGCCCAGTAGTCGGCGCGGTTTCGGTCAATCCGGTCGGCGGCGATCCGGGCGCCAACGCGCCGGAGGTTCTCGATCAGGGCCAGGCGCAGCATGATCGGGATGGCCCACAATTCGCCCAGCTTCAGGACGGTCGCCGTCTGGTAGGCGGCTACGAAACTGCTGAGGTTTTCCGGGTCCACCCGTCCATCGCCGTGGGAGATAATCTCCAGCGCGATGTCGTACACGCGCGGAAGCCCGGCCGATGGGCCGTTAAGCAAGCGCGGCAGTTCGCGGCTGTAACCCTTGGGCAAGTGTCGTCTGGCCGTGCGAATCTGTTCTTCGATCAGATAGAAGTTGTCGAGCAGCCATTCCCCGGCCGGCGTAATCCGGCGGTTCGTCTTAACCGCGTCCATCAGCAGGTTGCGGGCTCCAATCAGGACGTCTTCATTTTCAGCCAGCCGCGTCAGAAGCTGGTCCGGTGCACGTCCTAGACCCAACTTGTGCGAGCCCGCCAGGGTCTTGCCATGCTGCTCCATCTGGTCGCTGCTGAACAGTTCCGGTCGCAGCGGTGCCTCGTAGCAGGCGTCCTTTTGTGCCAAGCCGTCTCCGCGCCGGCTCGCCCGCAAATGGGGCAGGTTACTGAGAATGGTCTTGCTGCTCACTTTCAAGTTTGAGGTCTCCTTCTTAGAAAAGAAGCACATCGAAACAGGCAGTTGTGGATTTGATAGGTCAGTGCACTTAAGGATTCTCCGTCCAGTCCAGTGCTTTTTATTATACAATAAGAACAGTTTATTTGTCGATTCAGGGAATGTTATAGGATTTAAGAATGCTTATTTGCGGTTGAAATCCGCACAACTTTCCACTAATCTTGAGTGCTTAGTTCAGTCAACTATAATTCACTATTGCGCTGCTCTATAAGTTTCAGTAGTTGATCATAAGAAATGGTTTTAACACCAAGAGCCTGCGCCTTTTGGAGTTTCGAACCGGGACTTTCTCCAACAATTACATAATCAG
>JASEGU010000048.1 GCA_030017835.1 Actinomycetota bacterium
TATGCTGCAAAAAAGCGTGCCGGCATCAGAAAACCAGCCAGTATCCATAGCTTAAGGCACTATGCCGAGTTCCGGATTATGCCGAGTGCAGGATTATTAGGTTTGTGTATCTGTGGTCTAGCGATTTCACACTCGGCATAATCTGGGAGTCTTTATAGAGCCCTGAGGAAGTTGAGAAGAGCATCATCTGGTCGATAGCGTTTCAGTTTCCCATGAAGTGGGGTTACTTTCGCCAGGGCTTTCTCCTTGAGGGCCAGGTTGGCATCCAAATAGATTTGAGTGGTTTCCGGAGATTCGTGGCCCAACCAGAGAGCGATGACCGAGCGGTCGACTCCTGCCTGGAGTAATTCCATAGCGGCGGTGTGGCGAAGGACGTGGGGAGAGACCCGCTTGTTTTTCAGTGACGGACAGCATTGTTGGGCGACAGCCACATGATGGGCCAGCAGGTACTGGACCCCATCGGGACTAAGAGAACCGCCGCGTGCGTTTGGAAAGATGACGTCCTCAGCGGATCCGCCTCGTTCGTGAAGCCAGGCTTCCAAGGCGGTGGCCGTTGGTTTGGTCAAGGGGGTGCAACGTTCCTTGCGGCCTTTTCCGTGGCAACGGACATGAGCAGCCTGGCCCAACTGAACATCGGTATACCGAAGGCTGATGATCTCTGAGAGACGAAGGCCAGTCTGGATGGCCAGCCTCAAGAGGACATGATCACGTCGTCCGGACCGGGTGGTTTGATCGGGGGCGGCTAATAGGGCCTCGATTTCTGGGTGAGTGAGAAAGTCAATCAAGGAGCGGTGTTGCCGTTTGTTGGGGATGGCCAGTACGCGTTGGATATGAGCGGAGAGATCGGGTTGTTCAAAGGAGGCGTATTGGAAGAAGGAGTGAATAGCGGCCAAGCGAAGGTTGCGACTGCGGGGGCTATTGTGTCGATGTTTCTCCAGTTGATCGAGAAAGGCTCCGATCAACGGGGCATCGAGATCCTCTAACATGAGTTGGCAGGGCAGTTTTTTCAATTGCGTTTTTGCGAATAGCAGGAGTAAACGGAAGGTATCACGGTAGGAAGCGATGGTATGGGGACTGGCATGTCGTTGGACCATAAGGCGGTCTGTGAAGAAGAACTGGAGAAGCGGAGATAAGGACGTTGTGTTCATGATCACACCTCCCATCTTTTCTCAAGACGATCTTTTGATAAGGCCAACAATTCTGGGACAGCCCACAGGTACCAATAGGTATCGGTCACATGAGCATGACCCAGAAACGTGGAAAGCAAAGGCAAACGTTGTTCGACATCGAAGCCGGATCGGTACCACTGCAAGAGCGTTGTGACAGCAAATCGGTGGCGAAAGTCATGAAGTCGGGGGCCAAAATGATCAGAGAGGCCTCGCAAACCGATCTGGCGTGACAGTTTGACAAAGGTCCAACGGGCCATACAATCGGTCAACGGGCGTCCTCTTTCGGAGAGAAAGAAGTGAGAGGTGATGTCTTTAGGATAAAAGGCCCCTCGCTTAGAGGCGTAACGTTTCAGTCGATGGGTAGTGGAGGGATGCAAGGGGACCAAACGGGACTTCTTGAACTTGGTAAGACGAATCGTGAGAAGGCCTTGGTTCAAATCCACATCATCTTGTTGGAGGGCGATGGCTTCGCTGATTCGTAGTCCCGTCACGGCCAATAAGCCGAAGAGAGTGGAATAGGTCCACCGCCGTAGACCTGTCGTGGGTGGGAGATTCCAAGCGGCTTTGATCAAGCGTCGAATCTGGTCGTCGGTATAGAAGTGGGGTGTACAGCGGTGGTAACGGTAGGGGAGAAGTCCCTGGGGTGGGATTTCGGTTTGAGGATCGATAGCGCTCAAATGTCTGGCGAAACTACGCACAAAGCTGAGTCGTGCGGCCCAATGGGCGGGGTGCACCTGCTGGGGTTGCATGGCCCAACGGAGGGTCAAATTCGTTGTAATGGTGCAGGCACCTTCCCGTTCCATGAAAGAAACAAAGTGAGCCAGAGCGTTGGCCATGTCACGCAACTTGAACCCCAGAGCTCGGCGCAGGATCAGGTAGTCTTCTACGGCTTTTCGAAGTTCGTTCATAAGTCACCTCCTGGCCAGGGTTGGGCGAGGGGTCGTAACGCCGTAAGATCGACCTTGGCATAAAGGGCAGTGGTGTTGAAACTCCGATGCCGCAACAATTGACTGATCTCCTCCAGCGAAGCTCCTTGACGGAGCATTTGGGTGGCCAGGGTGTGTCGGAACAGATGGGCACCGGTGCAAGGCGATTCCACGCCGGCTTTCTTGAGTGCGCGGGCAACGAGGGTGGAGATAGCTATGGAGTTGGCGAATCCCTGAAGTGGAGCTCTCAGACGAATGAAAACGCGTCGGCTGTTGCAGGGAGGACGTCCCTGTTTCAGGTAAAGGGCCAGTGCCTCACCGACGTCATGGGGCAGAGGGAGTTTGGCTCGGCGAGGCCCTTTTCCTTGAATGGTGAGTTCTGCTACATTCCAATTGATATCGTCCAGAGTGAGGGCAACAACTTCGCAAGCCCGAACGCCGAGGCGGGCCAACAAGAGCAGGATGGCGTAATCGCGTTGTCCTTGAGGCGTTCGACGATCACAATGATCCAGGACGCATTGGACCTGATGGGGTTGTAAGAACTTGGGTAAAGTGGACAGCCGCCAGTTCGCCACGGTGGGGACGCACGCGGCGAGATCGGTGGCGATATCTCCTCGAAGTCGCAGATATCGTAAGAAGGTACGAAGTGCCGTTCCCATCAGGCCAGCTCTCTTAGGGCCGAGAAGAGGTGCATGGCGTTGGACAAATCCGATGACATCCTTTGCGTATAGACGAGTAAACCGCAAGGGCCCTCGACCAAAATGCTCGTGAAGAAACTTCAGGATGAACGGGAGATAGTTCACCTGGGCTGCCCGCGAAAGCCCCCGCTCTTGAGCCAGGTAACGTTTGAAATCATCTTCGATTTGTTGAAGAGGGGTATGGATTGTTGTCGGGATCGGATCCTGAACGATCCCTTTTTCCCTCAACAGGGCCACAACGCGATTCAAAGTGGCGCGGTCATCACGGCGGGGGCGATATCGATGGTAGCGTGAACGGAGGTATCGATCGATGATAGGGTGACTGACGCGGCAGGCTTTGAGTCCTTGCCGTTCCATCCAACGGCTGAAGTCAGCAATCAATTGAATCTGGATTCGAGCGGATTGCCGTTTGTAGCCTCGTTGATGCAAGAGAACTGCATAGGCATCAATGATAGGACCCAACGGACCGTTATCGATGTGTTGATGGGTTTGAGTGTAGGGATAGAATGAATTCATGTCTCCTCCTTTCAGTTGAAATGTCAGGAGAAGACATAAAGGATTATGCCGAGTTTACAAGTGGAAAAACGTTAATTTACCGTGGATTTGAATACACACTCGGCATAATCCGGAACTCGGCATAGTGGCGCTTATGCCGAGCTCGGCATAAGAGGCACAGCTTTGCAACGCATCTTCTTGAAGCGGGACACA
>JASEGU010000049.1 GCA_030017835.1 Actinomycetota bacterium
GAACCAATCTATTCTGTATCAACTTAGGGTGTCAACTAAAGCGGGTCAACTCCACTATGGAAGAGATTCTACAGGCCCAACGCCTTTAAGTTAATCTTACTCATAGCGTAACGCAAACAGCGGGAGGTAATCTCCCGCTGTTTCTATTTTTCGACCCTTGTTTCAAGTGGTCGTTTCAATTAAAATTAACTCTTTAATAGTGCCAAATTTCACAACTACATATAGGTTCTTAAGGAGGAATTGGTGTTAACGAGCGATTTTTCAAAGGTCGAAGTCAAAATAGACGATACGACCCTTCGCGACGGAGAGCAGACGGCTGGTGTCGTCTTCTCCAACCACGAGAAGATAAGGATCGCCAAACTATTGGATGAGATAGGCGTCGATCAGATAGAGGTCGGCATCCCGGCCATGGGCGGCGACGAGAAGGAGTCGATCAAGAAGATAGTCGATCTTGGGCTCAAAGCCAGCATCTTGGCTTGGAACAGAACCGTCATCGATGACATTAAGCATTCTGTAGATTGCGGGGTAAAGGCGGTCGCCGTCTCCATTTCTGCTTCCGATATCCACATGGAACACAAGCTCAAGAAGGACAGGGCCTGGGTTTTGGAGAGCATAAAGACTTCGGTTGACTTTGCCAAGAGCCATGATCTCTACGTCTCGGTCAATGCCGAAGACGCCTCAAGGGCCGATCGCGGTTTTTTGATTGAATTTGCCAAGGTTGCCAAGAGCCACGGAGCAGACCGTTTGCGTTACTGTGATACCCTGGGGGTTATGGAGCCCTTCAGCACATACAACGACATCAAGGCCCTAAAGGATGCTGTAGATATCGACATTGAGATGCACACCCATAACGACTTCGGCATGGCTACCGCCAACGCCTTGGCAGGCGTTCTAGCCGGAGCGATCTGGATAAACACCACCATAAATGGCCTCGGTGAGCGGGCGGGAAATGCTGCGCTTGAAGAGGTGGTCATGGCTCTAAAGTGCATCGGCGGCCTTGATCTCGGCTTTGAGACCGAGAAGTTTCGGGCGCTTTCCGAGTATGTGGCCAACGCTTCGGCTAGGACGATTCCGGCCTGGAAGTCGATCGTCGGCACCAACGTCTTTGCCCACGAGTCGGGCATCCATGCCGACGGCGTTTTGAAGCACCCCCAGACCTATGAGGCCTTCTCCCCCGAGGAGGTCGGCCTCTTTCGTCAGATAGTCATTGGCAAACATTCGGGAACCCACGCGGTTTCGGCCAAATTTCATGAATACGGCATAGAGCTAAATGATCAGGAGGCCAAAGATATTTTGGCCAAAGTGAGGCGGGCTTCCGTGGAACTCAAAAGAGCTCTCTTCGACAAAGAGCTCATGTATATCTACCAGGATTACAAGAAGGAAAAAGGGAGAGCATGAAGCAGACCCTAGCCGAGAAGATCTTAAGCCGAAAGAGCGGGCAGGGTGTCAAGGCCGGCGACATAGTCGTCGTCGATGTGGATGTGGCCATGGTCCAGGATGGGACCGGGCCGCTCGCCGTCGAACAGCTCAAAAAGATGGATAAGGAGCAGGCAGCAAATCCCGAAAAGACCATCCTCTTCATAGATCACGCCGCCCCAAGTCCCAGGCGCGAGCTCTCCAACGCCCACACCATCCTTAGAGACTTTGCCAAGAAGACCGGCTCTCAGCTTAGCGAGGCGGGAGAAGGAGTCTGCCATCAGATACTGGTTGAATCACATGTAAACCCCGGCGACGTGGTTATCGGGGCCGACTCCCACACCTGCACCTCGGGAGCTCTGGCTGCCTTTGCGACCGGCATGGGCTCGACTGATGTGGCCATCGGGATGGCATCCGGCAAGACCTGGTTTAGGGTGCCCGAAACGATCCGCATAAGCGTAAGCGGCGATTTTCAAAAGGGCGTATATGCCAAGGACTTAATACTTCACATCATCGGGCTTATCGGGGCCGACGGGGCTACCTACAAGGCGCTCGAATTTGGCGGGGCGACCATCGATAAGATGAGTATGGCGGATCGCTTCGTTCTCTCCAATATGGCTGTGGAGGCCGGGGCCAAGGTGGGTCTGATCGCTTCCGACGCTACCACCAAGGCCTATCTTGACTCGGTGGGCAGGGGAGATAAATTCATCGAGCTTGCGCCGGACTTGGGCGTCGAATATGAGCGGGCTATCGAGATCGACGCCTTAAAGCTCGAGCCGACCATATCATTTCCCCACACAGTCGATAATACCAAAAAGATTTCCGAGGTGGGCGAAGTTAAGCTGGATCAGGTCTTCATCGGCACCTGCACCAATGGCCGGATAGAGGATTTGCGCATCGCAGCCCAAATCCTAAAGGGCAAAAAGCGGCACCCAGACACCCGCCTTTTGATCTGCCCGGCCTCCAAAAAGGTCTATCTTGAGGCGATAAAAGAAGGTCTCATAGAGATATTCATCGAGGCGAATGCCGCCATAATGAACCCCGGTTGCGGAGCCTGCGTAGGCGTCCATCAGGGGATACTAGCTGATGGTGAAAGGTGTTTGGCCACTCAGAACAGGAATTTTAAGGGCCGGATGGGAAATCCGGAAGGATTCATATATCTCTCATCTCCGGCAACCGCCGCCGCCTCTGCCATCGAAGGCAAGATAGTTGATCCCAGAAAGTATCTGTAGGAGGCTTTGTGATTTTTAAAGGAAAATCTCACAAATTTGGAGACGATATAAGCACCGACCTCATCGCGCCAGGCAGGCTATTCCACCTTAGAACCAACTTGCCCGAGCTTGCCAAACACGTGCTCGAAGATGCCGATTCTGATTTTGCCAAAAAGGTGCAGGCTGGCGACTTTGTGGTTGGCGGCAAGAATTTTGGTCTGGGCTCCTCGCGCGAGCATGCCCCGACAATCATTAAGTTGGCTGGCGTCTCGGCCGTCTTGGCTAAGTCATTTGCACGTATATTTTATCGAAATGCCATAAATGTTGGTCTTCCGGTTCTTGTTTGTGATACAGACCAAATAACCGCGGGCGACGAGCTTGAGGTAAACGTGGGTGAGGGGATCATCAAGAACCTCACCAAGGGGATCAACATAAAGACGGACACCTTGCCCAAGGCCATGCTCAACATCTTGGAAGACGGCGGACTGGTAGCTCATTTTCAGAAGCACGACGGATTTAAGCTGGATTAGAATAGTAGGGAGTAGTTTCCAACCCCAAACCCCAAGCTACCAACTAATCACTCCCAACCACATGGAGGTTTCATGCATAAGATCACCCTCATACCCGGAGATGGGATCGGAAAAGAGATATCCCTTGCCATGACGCGGGTCGTCGAGGCGACCGGCGTAAAGATAGAATGGGAGACGGCCCTGGCCGGGGCCGAGGTCATGGAGAAATACGGCACGCCTCTTCCCGAAGAAGTCTTGGAGTCGGTCAGAAGAAACAAGGTGGCCATCAAGGGGCCGATAACCACTCCGGTC
>JASEGU010000050.1 GCA_030017835.1 Actinomycetota bacterium
CGGCAGAAGCCGTTGTGCGTAGTTAAGGTGTCAACAGAAACGGGGTAACTCCATAGCTACTAGTTCAAGCTGGTGGGCTCATATCCTTTGCTCCACTTCCGTCTTGAAACATTTTTTGGACGAATATTTATTTATAATCTACATAGTCTTCTTAGGCAGCTTCCACCTTATGCATAAGACGCCTGCGCTGACTGCACAACCAACTCAAAGACTTCGAGTTCAGGGAGCACCGTAAACCATTGTCTCGGCTACAATTTACTCAACTTCCTCTAGAATGTCAAAGCTTTCGCTAATTTATCTATTAATATAATCTTCAGCTGTCAAATCACCGATCATAATTAACATATATTAAAAGAGGCGGAGAAAATTTCCTTGCTGTCACCAGATTTTTTACTGCCATATCATTTTAGGCAAAAGAACAGCTCTCAGCCTCCAGGGGTCAGCTACCAGGCAGCTTTCAGCCCCTAGGGTCAGTCCAGCCTTAAAGCAACAGACATTTTAAGACTCTGCCAGGGTTAAAGACATTTTCCCTTTCTACTTTTCTTGGAACTTGCTAAGAAAAGTAGAAAGCAGAAAAAAGATACTTAAGCCAAAAGAAAAGGCTCGGGCATTAACCCGAGCCTTAAACATTTCAAATAAAACCCCAAATAAGGAGCCCCCTACTCCTCCATCAAATTGCGGGTCTTCATCGGATCGACCTTGACGCCCGCCCCCATGGTGGAGGTGATGGCGATTCCCTTGATGTACTTACCCTTGGCGGCTGCCGGTTTGGCCTTGATGACCTCATCTATCAGGGTCGAATAGTTCTCAACAAGTTTGGCCTCATCGAAGCTGGCCTTGCCGATGATGAGGTGAACATTGGCCAATTTATCCAGGCGATACTCGACCTTTCCGGCCTTGATATCTTTTACGGCCTTGCCGACATCGAAGGTTACCGTGCCCGACTTGGGATTTGGCATGAGGCCCTTGGCTCCCAATATCTTACCGAGCTTTCCGACGCTTCCCATCATATCGGGGGTGGCTACGGCCACATCGAAATCGGTCCAACCGCCCGAGACCTTCTCGACCAGGTCGGCAGCGCCCACAAAATCGGCTCCAGCGGCCAACGCCTCTTGAGCCTTCTCGGCCTGGGCGAAGACGGCTATCCTGACGATCTTTCCGGTGCCGTGGGGCAGGACTACCGTCCCTCTGATCTGCTGATCGGCCTTCCTGGGATCGACTCCGAGCTTAATGTGCACCTCGACGGTCTCGTCGAATTTGGCCTTGGCGTTCTCCTTGACGAGCTTTACCGCCTCTAGCGGCGCGTAGAGCCTAAGTGGCTCTATCTTGGCCTGAGCCTCGTTGTACCTCTTGCTTCTCTTCATCGTTGCCTCCCGTGGTGTTAGCGGAATCTTCCTCCCACAAAATTTGAACCCTTAGTCTGAAATATCTATGCCCATGGTGCGGGCGGTTCCCTCGATTATCTTCATGGCTCCCTCGACGTCATTGGCGTTGAGGTCGGTCATCTTGAGCTCGGCTATCTCTCTGAGCTTATCCTTAGATAATTCGGCCACCTTGGCCCGATTGGGCTGACCCGACCCCTTCTCTATGCCGGCTGCCTTCTTGAGCAAGATGGCCGCCGGAGGAGTCTTGGTCACAAAGGAGAAGGACCTATCCTCATAGACGGTGATCTCAACCGGGATTATCATACCGGGCTGATTTGCGGTCTGGGCGTTGAACTCCTTGCAGAACTCCATGATGTTTACGCCGTGCTGACCGAGCGCGGGACCGACCGGCGGGGCCGGAGTTGCCTGTCCTGCCGGAATCTGTAATTTAATTAAACCTGTAACCTTCTTTGCCATTTAATTCGTCTCCTTTAAAGCTTATCCGCCTTAAGGCGGACTTATCTGATTAATTTATAATTTTGCCACTTGATCGAAGTTGAGCTCAACGGGGGTCTCCCGTCCAAAGATGGAAACGAGCACCTTAAGCTTACTCTGATCCAGATTTATCTCAGAGATGATGCCCGTAAAATCGGCCAGGGGACCCGACTTGACCTTGACGGTCTGACCTTCGCTAAACTCGGTCTTGGGCTTGGGCTTCTCGAAGCCAGTCTTATGGACTACCCTCTCTATCTCTTCCTCTGAAAGCGGGGTCGGCCTTCCGCTCGATCCCACAAACCCGGTCACACCGGGAGTGTTTCTGACCACATACCAAGAGTCGTCGGCCATCTCCATGTTGACCAAAATGTAGCCGGGGAAGACCTTCTTCTTCGAGAACGTCTTCTTGCCGGCCTTTATCTCCACCACATCTTCGGTCGGGATTACCACCTCGAAGATCTTGCTTCCCATGTCCATCGAAGCGATCCTGTGCTCTAAGTTGGCTTTGACCTTATCCTCGTAACCCGAGTATGTATGAACGACAAACCAATTTTTGCTCATTAAATGATTCACCTAAAGTTTAAGAAGAGACCAGTTTCAAGATAAGCGTGAATATATAGTCTAGGCTACCTATGAAGGTGGAGAGAACGACAAGCATGATTAAAACGATTATGGTCGAAGAGACCACCTCATCCCTATCGGGCCACGATACCTTCTTGAGCTCCGAGCGCACTTCCCTTAGGTAGCTTCCCGGGCTCATCCTAGCCTTCTTTCTAACCTGAGTAGATGCCATGCTGATCGACCCCTATTCCCTTTCATCCCAAACCGTAAATTATCGATTGCGACATAAAAAGTGGCAGGCCTGGAGGGACTCGAACCCCCAACATCCGGTTTTGGAGACCGGCGCTCTAGCCAATTGGAGCTACAGGCCTTCACAATCCAAAGCCACCCGGCTATAAACCTGCAGCGTAAGGAATCCCTTAGCGAGTCTCTTTGTGTAGAGTATGGTTCTTACACCACTTGCAATACTTCTTGAGCTCTATCCTATCCGGGTCGTTTCGCTTATTCTTGTTTGTCGCATAATTTCTTCTCTTACATTCCGTGCAGGCAAGAGTTATTATCGTACGCATTTAATAGCCCTCTTCCGATGAGTAATTTCTGTAAAGACGCAAAAAAGCAATCTACCACCAATTCTTTGATATGTCAATATTCAATCAAAGAGTCCGCCCTCGGCGGACTCTTTGATTTAGCTCAAAATGAGCTTACTTATTTATCTTGGTTATCCTTCCGGCCCCGACTGTCCTTCCGCCTTCACG
>JASEGU010000051.1 GCA_030017835.1 Actinomycetota bacterium
CGAAGAAGACCGAGATAAAGGAAGGGTCATCACCGGCTCCAGCAATTTCACCGCGTCCGGCCTGATAGACAACCTGGAATTTAACGTTGAGCTCAAGACTAGGGCAGACTATGATTTCGCTCAGCAAAAATTCAATGAACTTTGGAGAGATGGCGTAGATGTAAGCCAAAAATATATTGAGACGATACGGGCCAAAACTTGGCTAAACGATACGGTAACCCCCTATGAGCTCTACCTAAAGTTTCTCTACGAATATTTCAAGGACGACTTAAACAGGGTTGATGAGGTTTTCTATAAATTCATCCCCCAGGGCTTCAAAAGGTATGAGTACCAAGAAGAGGCGGTTTTGAACGCCAAGAAGATACTTGAGGAGTACGGCGGCGTCTTCATAGCCGATGTGGTTGGTCTTGGCAAGACATATGTCTCGGCTCTACTTGCCGATCAGCTCGATGGCCGAAATTTGGTGATAGCCCCGCCATTCTTACTGGAAGAAGATAACCCGGGTTCCTGGCGAAACATCTTTAAATATTTCAACATCCCTGCCTCTTACTGCTCAACCGGACAGCTCGACGATATTTTGAAACAAGATCTTGATATATATAAAAACGTCTTCATCGACGAGGCTCACCGTTTCAGGACTGAAAGCAACATAACCTACGAAACCTTGGCTCAGATCTGTCGGGGCAAGCGGGTTATCCTCGTTACGGCCACCCCTTATAATAATAGGCCAAAGGATATCTTAAGCCAGATAAAGCTCTTTCAGAAGGCAAGAAGAAGCACTATCCCAAACCTGCCCGATTTAGAACATTTCTTTTCCGCCCTTGAGAACCGCTTGGCCCTGGTCGATAGGCAGCAGGATTATGACCAATACATTAGGATAGTTAAGGAAAACGCTAAAGAGATTCGCGAGAAGGCCTTAAAGTATCTGATGGTGCGTCGCATCCGCTCGGAGATAGAGAAATATTACGCCAAGGATATCGAAGAACAAAAACTGAAATTTCCCGAGGTATCTGATCCCAAACCCATCTATTATATGCTCAATGAAGAGGAAGACGCGGTCTTTAACCATACCATCGAGCAGATTGCCAAAAATTTCAAGTATTCACGTTATACCCCCATGCTCTATTACGAAGGCAGTCTTGCCCAGCAGGAATAATTAGCCCAGAGGAATATGGGAAAATTTATGAAGATACTCCTGGTAAAAAGGCTGGAGAGCAGCTTCTATGCCTTCAAGAACACGATTGGCCGCTTCATCCATTCTTATGAGCAATTCTTGGGGGAATTCGACAAGGGCAAGGTTTATGTCAGCAAGAAGTATGCCGGCAAAATATTTGATCTATTGGAGAACGACGACGAAGAGGTCATCCAAAGGCTGCTAGATGATGATAAGGCTAAAGTATATGAAGCAAAGGATTTCAAGGAAGAATTTGCAGCACACCTCAAAAGCGATCTGCCCCTTCTCAGGGGCATCTACAAGCAATGGTCAAACATCGAGCGCGATCCCAAGATGGGCGCCTTTCTTGCTGAGCTATCTGCCAACCCAATCTTAAAACGTTACAAGATCATCATCTTCACCGAGTCCAAAGAGACGGCCGAGCATCTCTTTAGCCATCTACAAGAGAAGTTCTCCGGCCAGACCCTCTTATTTACCGGAAGCTCCAGCACCTTGGTTAGGGAGCAAGTCATCGAGAACTTCGATGCCCCAGAGCGCGTTCTCCCAAAGACGACATCCGCATCCTTGTAAGCACCGAGGTCTTATCTGAAGGCGTGAACCTAGACCGCTCCAACATCGTCATCAATTACGATATCCCCTGGAATCCAACCAGGTTGATTCAACGCGTCGGCCGCATCAACCGTGTCGATACCAAGTTCGACACCATCCACACCTTCAATTTCTTTCCGACCAAGCAATCGAACGATCAGATCAAACTGAAAGAACTGGCTCAGGCAAAAATAGATGCATTCATTTCCATGTTGGGCACCGATGCCAGGCTTTTGACCGAGGGTGAGCCGATAGAGTCTCACGAGCTTTTCGACCGCTTAAGTTCAAAACTGACCATCACCGGAGAGGGTGATGATGCTGAGAGCGAGCTTAAATATTTGCAACAGATAAAGGATCTGCGCAAGGATGATCCCGGGTTGTTTGATAGGATCAAAAGGCTGCCCAAGAAAGCCAGAACCGCCAGGTCCATCGAGTCGGCAGGCAGCAGCCTGCTCACCTATTTCCGCAAAGGTAAACTTCAGAAGTTCTATCTCTGCAAAAGAGGTGATGACTCAGAAGAGCTAGATTTTATTTCCGCCGCGGGGCTTCTTGAAACTGAGCCGGAAGCTGCCAGGGTCAAGATCTTATCCGACTATTTCGGGCTTTTAGACCAGAACAAAAAGGCTTTTCTCAACTCAACCCAAGAGGATGACGACCTGCCTAGTTCACGGGGCGGGCGGGATGGCGCCACCAAGCTGCTAAAGATCATAAAGACGCTTATCAGCATGGAAGGATTCACCGAAGAGCAAGAGGCTTACTTAAAGCTGGTCGCAAAGCGATTGGAAGAGGGAAGCCTACCCAAACAGACGATCAAAACGGCCCTTCAAGAATTAAACGGCGAATTGAAGCAAGGTCTTAACCAATTCAGGTTGTTGGGTTTAATACAGAAGAATATCCCAGGCGCGCTCTTGAAAGAGCACATCGCGGAGGGGGCGGCAAAGACTCATGGTCCGCGCGAAGTGATCTTATCCGAATACTTGGTTGGCGATGAGTCATGAAAGAAGAGCAAAATATTTACGCTTTTATAGATAGTCAAAATTTGAATCTGGCAATCAAGGATTGCGGTTGGGAGCTAGATTTTGCCAGATTCAGTATTTACTTGAAAGATAAATATAAGGTAAAGAAGGCATTTCTATTCATCGGTTATGTTCCGGGGAACGAATCACTCTACACTTATCTGCAAAAAGCCGGGTATATAGTCATCTTTAAGCCTACTTTGGAAATAAAAGATGGTGACAAGAGAAAGATTAAGGGAAATGTAGACGCAGAGCTTGTCTTGCACACCATGATCGAGTTTCCAAATTATGAAAAAGCAATCATCATTTCAGGTGATGGTGATTTTTACTGCTTGCTTGATGGAGTTGAC
>JASEGU010000052.1 GCA_030017835.1 Actinomycetota bacterium
TCTCTCGCTCGCCTTCATGGAGGAGATCGAATTCTATCAAGAGATCCACAAACAACTCAAATATAGACGGGGGCGCTATGACGGCCAGGGAGCAAGGGACGGCCTTAAAAAAGAGGAGCTTCCAATCGGGGCCAGGATGATCAAGGTCGTCTCCCACTACCTTGAGGAGACCGTTTCGGGTAAGAGTCCCCATGAGATCATGGAAGGCCTTAAGGATGGGGCCGGTCAGGAATTCGACCCTAAAATAGTCGATATTTTCATAAATTTACTTGAAAAAGAGGGAAAAGAGGTTTAATGTCATATTTAACAAGTTATAAAGTGTTATATCCTTTAGCAAAACATGGTCGAAGACCCGTCCTTCATAAGCGGATATGAAACCCAAGGGCTGACCCTTTTTGAAATGGAGGCGCCACGATGAAGAGCAATATAACCGAGAAGATCAACTTCCTGTTTGCAACCAAGCTCAGCCCGGACGGGGATGAGTATAAGTACGAGGAGGTGACCAGGGGAACTGGAGGCATGGTCTCAGCGAGCTATGTCTGGAACTTAAGAAAGGGCAAGAAGGATAACCCCAGCCGCGAGAAGATAGAGGCATTGGCCAAGTTCTTCGATGTTGCCCCCTCCTGCATCATTGGGGGTGAAGGAGCCAAGAGAGATTACAAGGTGGATAATAGGATAGATAAGATCCTGGCTGACCCATTGGTCAGGGAGATAGCTTTGGGCACCTTAAACTTGAGCGATGACGCGAAAGAACTGATACTTACCATGGTCAAAAAGGCCGGGGAATTGGAGTAGGACAAAAGGACTTAGGTCGCCTACTCGACGACGCTCACCTTCAGCATGACCCAGAAGCCGGTAGTGGGACGCAAGTGCACCGAGATCAGCATCCGTGACAAGACCAACGACACGGACTACTCGCACGTCTGGTGCAAACCGGTGTTCGTGGACCGGAGGTAGCAGCGTGATGGACGCGCCTTTGAGCGGCGACGCGAGCGGGAGCGAAAGGCATGAGCCGGAGGTCTCGGCCCCGGCGCGCGCAAGTGTTCACGAGGTGAGGCGTTCTCGGAGCGTCCGACTCCGCCGATGGGCAGTGATCGGTGCGATGTGGGGCCTGCTGAGCATGTTGCCCGCAATCGCATGGCACGACTTCTTCGACCTGCTGGGACCATTCGCGCGTAGGGTCGTGTGGCTGTTGCCGATGTGGTGGATGATCCGACTCGTGGATCTGCTTGAGTCTCGCCATGGCCTCTTCCTCACCGGCGGAGCAGCTCCTGACTGGCTGATGTGGCTGGCCATCGGAGCCGGCAGTGCGCTGCTTGGGGCGGCAGCCGGACTCGGAGTGTGGTGCTTCGTTCACTGGATTCGCAGCGCGGGCGACAGTCGTCAGGGCGCATAGTCTCTGGTGTCACCGAACGGTGTGCGCATGAGCGGCGGCCGTAGCGTAGCGGTTGCTCCCGGCAAGCCTGACCGGAGCGATACCGACTCCCGTAGTCGGTATGACCGGGGTGGTTGGCAAGGTCGGTAAGGTTGGCACCGTTGGGCTGGTTGCAGTGGTCTTGCTGGTCACCTCGATGGCGTAGAGATTCCAGAAAAATGACTCTTGCAAATAATCCTCCTTGGCTGGCCCACAAGGCTCTTTAACTTATCATCGACCGCTTCATTGGAGAGATTGAGGATCAGTTTGCGTTTTCGACCACCAACTTTTGGCTGGTATCAGCCCCGCCCATGCCATAAGGCTACCCGACGGATTAAAAGAAAGGGCCCCGCTCCAAAGCACTGACCGCAAGCGGGGCCCTTTTCCCTTTTAAGCTCGATTAACCGGTTATTTCACCATCTAATCCTATGACCACTTTCTTTACGGCTATCTCCTTGCCGGAAGCCTTGATGGCCTCCAGGGCCATCCGGTTTAAACTCGAGCAGCAGGGGACCGTCATGGTGGCCACCGTAAGCGAGTATATGGTGTTACTTTTGATAAGTTCGCTAAGCTTGGCAACGTAGCCGCTCGTCTCGTCCAGTTTAGGACAAGCGATAACGAGTTTTTTGCCCCTCAAAAGATCTGAGTGGAAGGAGCCGAGTGAAAAGGCGCTGCAATCGGCGGCGATCAGAAGATCGCTCTCGTTGAAGTAGGGGGCGCTCGGTGAGATAAGGTGGAGCTGGATCGGCCACTGGCTGAGCTCGGATTGAGCTCTAAGTGATGGGGCGGCGCCCCCCTCCTTCTGGGCCGGCCGCTCTATCGCCCTTGCGTGACTTCCCGGACAGCCGCAAGCCATCTTCTCCTTCTGAATCTCTTCTTCGAAGCCATGGACCAGGCGGGCGGCATCTTCACCTCTGATATCTTTGACGTGCTCATACGAGGCTTTGGCGTCGTACTCAGGCGCCTCCTCTTCGACCACTTTGAGCGCGCCGGCCTCGCAGACGTCCAAGCAAGCCCCAAGGCCATCGCAATAGATCTCTTTGACAAGATAGGCCTTGTTCTCATCATCTAGGGCAAGTGCTCCTTCGGCGCAGGCATTCAAGCAGGCCCCGCAGCCGGTGCACTTATCTTTATCTATCTTGATTATCGGTCTCTTTGCCATGAAAATCACTCCTTTAAGTTTATGGTCTTCGCCCATAATAAGGAGTTTTTTGGATCGATTCCTTGATTTGGATCAAGTCTAAAGAAGATTTATGAGATATTGGCGAGAGCTTTTTAAACGCCTGTTACAGCAAAATGATAATGTCCGCTTTCAGCAATGTTAAAATGTCCTGGCCGTGCCCTTAAACTTCTGTAAAAAGGATATAACACCTATAGCTCTTTGACAA
>JASEGU010000053.1 GCA_030017835.1 Actinomycetota bacterium
GCCTTTATTGCACAACTATTGGTCAAACCAGTACCAGATGTATAGGAATTACCTACAACATTAAATAATACCATTAATCGCCCTTTATGAATCATTCTTGGTCATAAGAAAGTTTGCGGTAGTTGAACCAGGTATCGAAGAGGCCCAGCCAAGTTATCCCCCAGAAGACCAACTGGGCGAATAGTGAAAATGTGACCATGAAGATCTTAAGTCCGGGGCCAAATTTTCGAAGGCTGATGATATAAATGATGACGGCTGTGCCTTGCAGCAAAAAGATCATGCCAAATATAAAGAGAAGGTTTAGGCCGATCATGGAGATCAGCTCGGCCTGAGCTCCAAAGCGGCTAGAAAAGAGATAAGCGGCCAGACCAACAAGAAAGCCCCAGGAAAATATGGGGTGGAGCCTAAGTTCCTTAAGTCTTATCTTTTTCGGCGTTATGAAACCGAGATGGCCAAGGACCTTGGCCGAGATGTAATAAGAGAAACCGGCCACCAGCCACGAGACTATGAAGAGGCCGAGCGGATAGAGCTCGGCGACGTCATCCATGGCCTCGTCGATAATTTTGAGATTCTCCTCCAGCCCTACGGCCTGAAGGCCGGAGCCAAAACCAGAATCAACCTCGGCCCTTATGGTCTCCTTTATCATGCTTACTTGCTCAATCACCATATTCTTACCGCTCAGAGCGTAGAACAGAAGTCCGATAAAGACGAGAGCGGCCATGACCGAGGCGATTCCGCTAAAGACCACCCCATAGGAGGAAGAGCCGTTCCTGATGGCCATGCCCTGGCTTACGCCCAGAAGAACGACCATGATGACAAGAGTGAAGGCGGAGATGGGATCGATGAAGACGGCAATCAGACCGCCGGCGAGCAGGGCTGATAAAACCCCATATCCGAAACCGTACCTAACGGAGACCACAATCGTCGGCACGGCACAGAGGCCAAGGGCAAATATGGAGAATATGGGGACATAGAAGAATAGAAAGGAGAAGAGAAGGATGAGGCCGGCAGCCTTTGCCGTCATGACCTCAGCCTTGCCATCCCTTATCGACTGGCTCAAATTCAACCCCCGATATATGGATCCTCGATCATTTGGTCGGATATTTTATGAGGGCCATCTCTCTTGCCCTCTTTACGGCGATGGCCAGATCCTTCTGGTGTTGCGCGCAGGTACCGGTCACCCTTTTCGGCTTGATCTTGCCCTTCTCGTTCATGAACTTGCGAAGGAGACCTAAGTCTTTGTAGTCAATGTAATCTATCTTCTCCTTGCAGAAGAAGCATATCTTCTTGGAGTACTTTCTGAAAAAACGGCCGCCTCCTTCTTTATCGGCTGGCTTCTTTCTGGCATAAGCCAATGAAATCACCTCAGTTTCTTAGAATGGAATATCCTCTTCCAGATCTATCTCGTTTTCAACCGAATCTATGTCCGGTTCGAATCCCTTTTCACTTCCAGGCGAGGTCTTGCCTAAGAACTGCACGTTCTCGGCGACTATCTCCACGGTAGATCTCTTCTGACCATCGGCCGTCTCCCAGGCCCGGTACTGCAGGCGTCCATCGACGGCCACCGGCGTGCCTTTGGTGATATTCTGAGAGACGAGCTCGGCAAGTTTGCCCCAACAGACCACGTTGAAGAAGTCGGCGGTGTCGACCTTCTCTCGGGCCTTGTTGGTCCAGCGTCTGTTAACGGCGATGCCGAAATTGGTGACGTTGGTGCCCGCCGGAATGAATCTCATCTCGGGATCCCTAGTTAAGTTGCCTATTAGAATAACTCTATTGAGATTAGCCAATTTCTTAAGCCCTCCTTAAGCTAGATAAGCTAAAGGGGTTTAGCCTTTAGCCAGTGGACGTTTGACGATCATCGATCTTAAGACCTGGTCGGTGATGCCCATGACGCGGTCGAGTTCGGCGACGGTCTCTTTTTCACCTTTGAATTTGACGACGTGATAGCTGCCGTCTTCGAATTTTCTGATGGGATAAGCGAGTCTCTTCTTGCCCCATTTATCGCTCTTTTCGACCGCTCCGCCGTTACCTTCGATGATCTTTAGGGCTTTGCCCAAGACCTCCTCTTCGGCTTCGGTCTCCAAGGTGGGGCTTATGATGAGCATGAGTTCGTAGTCTCTCAAATGATTTTCACCTCCTTCGGTCTTTAACGGGCCCGCTTCTCTTTGTAAGCGGACCAGAAGATGTGAGCATAATATGCGATTGTAGAGCAAGAGGTATTATAGCAGTCATAGAAGATGGGAGCAAGAAAAACCCTATTAGCATATAGGTTGGGCCAACTCATTAATTTTCACGATAGGTAACTTTTTTATGAAATTGCTATTTACAAGAGAGGGAGAGGATGATATTAATGAAAAAAAATATCTAATTATTAATATCATTACTTTAACGTTTTTGAAAATGAAGGGGGTGATTGAGTTGAAGGTTTATAAAGGAAGGATGAACTAATGCCTGATGACACGAAAACTAAGTTGTGGCACAAAGTGCTAGTGAGGTCTACGATTACCATAATGCTGTTGCCTGCTTTTCTGTTAATGGCTCTCCCAGTATTTGCAAATAGCGCAAGCTGGTCATTTATAA
>JASEGU010000054.1 GCA_030017835.1 Actinomycetota bacterium
CGCTGCCCTGGAGGGCAGCGCCGCCCACATAACCAGCATTGCCGTAAAGGAGGACTTCCGAAGGAGGGGAGTCGGCACCGCCATCCTCTCAAGACTTTTTGAGCGATCCAAAGAGAGGGGCGCAACCTCTTTCACCTTGGAGCTCAGAAGGTCGAATGACGTCGCCTTCAAATTCTATAGTAAGCTCGGGTTTACACCATCCTTCATCATCGAGGGATATTACGATGAGGGCGGCGAGGACGCCATCGTAATGGTCGCTCCGCTATCGAGATTAAACCTCAAAGGTCGCCGCATCTCCACTTAAAACAGTACTTAGTAGACCTTCCAATCGGACAAATTGACAAGGCAAACTCACGCGGTTATTATATAACAGGATGGTTATTTAAATTATGGATGAGCTAGCAAAACTGTTCAAGACCTTATCTGATGTGAATAGGCTCAGAATATTCGCACTCCTAAGCGAGCGCAAGATGTGCGTCTGCGAGTTGGCATTTGCTCTTGGGGTCACTCAGCCGGCTGTCTCGCGCCATCTGAAGCGGATGAAGGAGGTTGGTCTCATTGGTGATGAGCAGGACGGCCACTGGACCAACTATTTCTTGCTTGGCCTAAGGGAGGAGCACAAGCCCGTTTTGAGCTACGTCAGAGAGTGGCTTAAGCAGAGCGAGCTTGCCAAGGGCGATCTTTTGAGGCTTGAAAAATTCGACAGATTTCATAGCTGTAGAGATTTGCCCGAATAAAACCACCAACACTACAAGGAGGACGAAATGGCAAAAGAGAACGAAACTGCGTCAACCAAGAAGGAGGGTTTCCTTTCCAAATTGATAGGCAAGATGGATAAGAAGCTTGAGGAGAAGGCAAGCGATTGCTCCTGCTGCTGCTCATCTGGTTGCTTAGATGATCCAAAAGATCAAAATGACGACAAGGATAATAAATGCTGTTAAAGCTGGTGGAATGGCTTGTTAATGATATATTTGGACTTAAGGCCAAGGCCGCCGAGATCGCCAGCTTTTTTCTCTATGATTCAATAAAGATACTCTTTCTGCTCTTTGTGCTCATCTCGATCATTGGCTTTGTCCGCACCTATCTTCCCCAGGATAAGCTGAAAAGCTGGATGAACAGAAGGGGGCTTGCCGGAAACTTCTTCGCCTCCCTATTTGGGGCAATAACTCCCTTTTGTTCCTGCTCTTCGATCCCGATATTTTTGGGCTTTTTGGAGGCCGGAGTGCCGCTTGGGGTGACATTCTCTTTCCTCATAACCTCGCCGATTATAAACGAGTATCTGGTCATCCTGATGCTCGGTTTCTTTGATTTCAAGATAACCGTAGCTTACGTGGTAAGCGGTCTTTTGATCGGGACGGTTGCCGGATCGGCCTTGGGCCGGATGAACCTAGAGGAAGAATTGGTGTCAGACTTTGCGGCCAAGAGGAGTGATGAATCCTGTTTTAGGGCTGAAGAATACCCAAACTTTGCTAGCCGAGCCAAATTTGGTCTAAGTGAGGCCAAGGATATAACGGCCAAGGTCTGGCTCTGGGTTCTCTTTGGTGTCGGGATCGGAGCCCTTATCCACAATTTCGTGCCCGATGAGGCGATTCAGCTCTTGATCAGCAGGACAGGTATCTTTTCGGTGCCTATTGCGGTCCTTATCGGGGTGCCGATGTATGGAAGTTGCGCGGCCATCGTGCCCATTGCCGTCGTTCTATTTCAGAAGGGGATTCCGCTCGGCACGGCCTTATCCTTCATGATGGCCGTCTCGGCTTTGAGCTTGCCCCAGGCGGTTGTGCTGAGAAGAGCTATGAAGCTTAAGATGATCTCGATATTCTTTGCCATAACCACAGTGGCCATGATCTTCACCGGCTACATGTTTAATTTTCTGCAGAGGGCGTTGGTGTAGTAGACGCAACTCTTCTGGTCAGTGCCACAGATATTTTTTGAAAGGGGTCCTCTCATTAAGGCACCCCTCAAGTTTGGCAAATTTTTCCTAATATTTTCCCCTAAATTTAAGGGAATATTGCTTTTCATCGCCAAAAACCGTATCACGGGGACCGTAATGATGCACTATTTTTAGGTCGGCTTCTAAAGATTGATTGGGCAATGTCTTATATTTGCCAAAGTAGTAATGTCTTTCGTCGCCACCATAAAGATTTCCTTCACTAAAGACGATTATGCCTGTTCCGGGAACTCCTGTAGTTGTGGCAAAGTGGGCGGTCCAAAGAACCCCAAGTTCGACCACGATAATCCTCTTTCATCTTATTTATTACCGGCACATGCTGGCCCGATTGCTTAAGACCAAAAGCGCAACTATGTTATTTGGGATATTTTGGTAAAGGGATATGAGCCCACCAGCTTGAACTAGTAGCTAAGAGTGAATGGCAACCTGTAA
>JASEGU010000055.1 GCA_030017835.1 Actinomycetota bacterium
AATTTGATGGCAACGTCTTTCCTGACTTCCGCACCCCCACTTTTTTAAAACAATAAGCGCTGCTCATAAGGTATATGAACTTGAAATTTGGGTGCTGCACGGTATGATTCTCACATTCCCCACCCCTCACAATATTTTCTGGAGTAATTTCTAAGCTCACATATTGCCCTTCCTCAATAGTGATTCCTCAGTCAGGCCCATGGCCTGTATATACTGCCGTTGCTCGTAGGTGAGCGGGGCGGTGAAGCACCATTTATCGGCAACCCTGGCTACAAGCACCCCCTTGAATTTTACGGTCATCATGAACGAGGTCGGCTTCTTCGTCGGTTTTTTATCCCAGCCAGGAATGGTTGAATTAGTGCTCTTTAGGTATTCGCGCATCACATGTTCCATGAGGTTCCAGGTTAGAAGGGAGACGAGCAGGATGAATCCCAGCACCTCAATGCGGTCGGGCCTTTTAAGGAAGATATCGTTGACGATCAACGGGTCTTTCAAGAAACCGAAGTTGCGCTCGATGCCGTGTTGCTCCTTGTAGGCCGTGAGCACATCTTTAGGTGAGTGCGCCATATCGCCGGAAGCGGGAACATTGCTCAGCAGAACAAAGCACCCCGCCGCCTCCCTTATCCGCTTGATTTCATCCTTATTCTCGACCACCCCTCCTTCGAGAACATATCTTACCTTTGCTACCCTGCGCTCCCCGTTCTTCGGGGGCCTGCCCCTTGCGTAGGTCTCTTTCTCCACAACCGTACATGAGCAGTAGTGGCAGGGCGATCCATCAAGCATAAGACTTGCGGCTGCGGCTTCTGCGTCCTCCCGGCAGAAGTACTCAACCGCTTTGGCCTGGCTTAGAATCTTTTCATAAGCCTCTCGTGATTCGCTAGTGATGCGATCAAGCTTTTTCTGCCTGCGTTTGTCATGGGCATCGGAGTGCACCACTATGGCCCGATAGCTTTGCCCATAAAGCTCAACCGCACCCTCGCAGACGCGGTAGGATGCTCTCTTTCGTTTATCCGATGAGGCCACCTCGCTTTTAACTGCAATCCACTCATCCTTTCTTACCGCTTCTGCAATTATTCTATCGGTTTGCTTGTAGGTGAAGGGCAGCCTGGTGATGAAGAGGTTTTCTCCCAATGCCTCCAGGTTCTTTGGCGTGACAAAAGCAGAATCGGCGATATAGACGAAGGCACCTTCTGCCAGGCCATGCCTGGCCATGTGCCGGGAAAGGTTTGTAAGTACTTCGTTGTTGATTTTCTTGTCCGATGCATTCCCGCTCTCTGTGCCTCCAATGATTGGGATGTTGCGGTGGATGCAGAGCATCTTTAAAAGAAACTGCTTAAGATCAGGGCGCTTATCCTTGCTGTGACCGTGGGTTATTTTAAGCCCGTCACAGCCCTCCTCGCACATGCGGTAATCGCCCCACACGTTTACCGAGGTGGTATCGAAATGAACGTGGAGCGTGTTTACCTCCAAAGGATAAGCCATCGCTGCTCTCAACGCAATCTGGGAGAAGAGCTTCTCGGTGCCGGCTTCATAGACGGCATCCATAGCACGACCTAAAGTGGTGTCATTAAATGCTGTTGAGGGGGTCTCCCTTCCTAAAAGCAGGCCGGTATCAATCGATTCGGCAAATGTCTCCAGGCGGTAGAGCGGGCTTCTTCCCGAAAGTGTATCCAGCACCATAAGCTTGACCACGGTGCCTGAATCTACAACCATCTCGGTAGGAGCGGCGGCGTTGATCGTGTCAACGATCCCCATCCTTTCCATAAACGTCGCCACCACGGGCAGGTGTTCTGCATGGGTTATGTTCATCTCCGCAAGCATTTCTCCGATATCGCTCAAGTGATCACATCCCTTCTTAGACGAACAGTTGTTGACAGCATGTTGTATCCCTACTATGATACAACTATGAGCAGAAGTCAAACCGGTATAGAAGCGCAGATAAAACGAATCAAGAAGAACCTTACGGAGCTTGGGCGCATGCATCCCGGCTCTCTATCTTCCCAGAAGCGCACACGTGGGGGTGAGTACCACCAGCTAAGCTACAGCCATGGAGGCAAGGGTTATACAAGGTATGTAAGACCCGAAGATGTAGCAGATGTCAGGCAGGAGCTTCGCAGCTACCACAGATTTCGAGAACTTACGAGCAAATGGATCCAGCTTGAAATCGAGTTGGCTAAGCTTAAGCGTGATCAGACCAAATCAAAGAAGAGTTGAGTTGATCCCCGGAAATTCGGTGAAAAGTTGCGGCAAGGGGTGGGGAATGTGAGTTTGATTGTTTAAGCGCGGGGACGTTCTTGACTTGCGCAAATTGCTCGCTTGCTTAACTGTTAATAGCAACGTCTTTCTAGCTGGGGACGTTTTCCTTTGCGG
>JASEGU010000056.1 GCA_030017835.1 Actinomycetota bacterium
CGACTCCCGGCCGTTCTTAGCGTTCAAGAAGTCCGATCCATTCTGGCCCAGGTCAAAACCTTCCAGAATTACGCCTATCTTTCCACCGTCTATTCCTGCGGCCTGAGACTCCATGAAGGTCTCCACCTCGAAGTCTCCGATATCGACAGCAGCCGCATGATGATCCATGTCCACCGTGGAAAGGGCGCCAAGGATCGCTACGTCCCTCTTCCCCCATCTACCCTCAATCTGCTCCGCCGCTATTGGGTGACCCACCGCCACCCCTGCCTCCTCTTCCCCGCCCTTGGCCGAGGCGGTAATGGAGCTAAGGAGGCTCCGTCTCCCATGGCCAAAAGCAGTGTCCAGGGCGCCTTCCGCCGGGCCAAGGTTGCTGCCGGAATCCGAAAAAAGGCTGTCTCCGTTCATACCCTGCGCCATTCCTATGCCACTCATCTCCTCGAAGCCGGCGTCAACCTGCGGCTCATCCAGAGATACATGGGACATGCCCAGCTCGAAACCACCATGGTCTATCTCCACCTTACCCAAAAAGGACAAGAGGATGCCTGTCAGTTAATCAATCAGGTAATGGAGGGCTTGGACCATGACCACAATCAATGAGATCTTCCGATCCTTCGGCCCCGAGTACTTGGAACGCTATTCCCAGGTCATGCCCAATATACACCGCAAAGTCATTGATGCCATCATTGGCTGTCGCACCGAGGCTTGTGGTGTTGCCCTTTATGAGTGCGAGAAGTGTGGCCAACTCCACCGGGTCTATCGCTCCTGCGGGAATCGTCATTGCCCCACTTGTCAATACCATAAGATTCGGCAGTGGCTTGAAAAGCAGATTCTGCGTCAGCTCCCCGGTCACCATTTCCTGCTCACCTTTACCGTCCCGGAGCATCTGCGCCGCTTCATCCGAAAGAACCAGCGGGTGGCTTACTCTGCCCTGTTCAAGGCCTCCTCTGAGGCCATCAAAAAGCTCGCCCTTGATCAAAAGTACATCGGCGGAGATCTCCCCGGTTTCCTTGGGGTCCTCCACACCTGGGGACGAACCCTCGAGTTTCACCCCCATATCCATTACATCGTCCCCGGAGGCGCCCTCTCCACCTCCGACGGCCTCTGGCACCCCTCCAGGACCGATTTCTATCTCCCCGTCCGAGCTCTCTCCATCATCTTCAAAGCCAAGTTCCGTGATGAAATGAAAGAAGCCGGTCTCTTCGATCAAATCTCCTCTGAGGTCTGGCAGCTCGACTGGAACGTCAACTCCCAAGCCGTAGGGTCTAGCGAAGCAAGCCTCAAATACCTCGCCCCTTACGTCTTCAGAGTCGCCATCTCCAATTCTCGCATCGTTAAAATCGAAGACCGCACCGTCTTCATTCGCTATCGCAAACCTCACAGCAACCGCTTGAGAACCCTCGCTCTGGAGGTCATGGAGTTTATCCGGCGCTTTTTACAGCATGTCCTACCCACCGGCTTCATGAAAGTCCGTTACTATGGATTCATGAATCCTAATTGTGGAGTCTCTCTGGATCGCATCAGCACTCTGATCGAATTGAGCTATGGCTTCAATGTGGTCTTACCCAACACCGACCTCGAATCCTGGCAGCCCATTACTTGCCCAAACTGTGGAGGAACACTTAGGCTCTATTCCCTACTGCTGCCCTCGAGAGTTCTGGTGTGGCCGGGATAGGAGGTACACGCATCACAAACAAAACCTAAATCCCTACAGCTTCCCCCTTGCGCTTTGCTGCTTAGGTGGTGTCGCTGAGGTGCGACCAAGTTCCTAAAAGCTTCAGCTTGTACGGCCTCAGATCTAAGGATTCTGGCCAGGGAAACCGCTCTGCCTGAGAGAAAACAGGCATCTTAAATTCGATGCCCCACCATCCTGGCTGAGATTCTGCTCTTTGCAGCCTCCCGATCAAATTAATCCACAGAAGCAATACCCTTATAGAGATGGATAGCCACTACCGCTACGGGCTTCTTGAACAACGGATTGAAACGACCTTTCAAGTCGTCTCAATCCTTATTGGTTAGCTGACTTATTCATCCTTTAGTAACTCCTTGGGCCATTTCTTTCTTACATCTTCTTCTCCTGAATAATAGCTAACCCTCGATGACGTATTAAAAATTTCCATATAGGGAAGAATATTGATTTTCCCCGAATCAGG
>JASEGU010000057.1 GCA_030017835.1 Actinomycetota bacterium
CGCAACTAAAATGCTGAACAGCTCGGCTATACTGTGAAAAAATAGATAGCCGTATAGACTGCTTGCATATAAAGCAAGGGCCGCCAGAACGGCGAAAATCGCATACCCTGTTTTCCTGTCAAGTTTCATCTGCATTTCAACCTTTATCGCCAAACAGAATTAAAAATAAGGACACTTCCCTATTTTTTCTATGCTCACCAGGAGAAGGGGGACATCCCCCCTATTTTAAAGCTAATCCTTACCCATAACCTGGGTTGCTGGACACAAGGGCGGAAGGAGGGAGATAAGGATTAGGCGTTGTGGTCAGCAGCTTCCACATGGAAGAAAGATCGTCGAGTCGTTGCAGCCCCAGCCAGAGGCTCTTGGTTCCTGGTTCGCCATCCCCTTTGCGGCCAAGGAAGCCTCCAAGGGTGGCAACCATGCGCATGGCCTCTCGAAGCGTGGGAGGTTTGTCAGGAGGGTTCGGATTTTGAGTAACGTAAGCCACCAGGGCTTTCCATTCCTCTTCTTCAAAGAAGACCGTGCAAGCTACATCGGGGGTTTCGCGGCCAAGCTTCGCCAGATGAAAAATCCGCCACGCCACCACCATGTCAATGGCCAGACACGTTTCGATGCGGTCCGCGTGCCCCAGTTGCCGCTCTTCCACCTTGCATCCACTCTTGAGCGTACGATGATAAACTTCAATTCCCCAGCGGATCGTATACCAGGCCAATTTCTCGATGGCTTCTTCAAAGGTGTTCACCGGCAAGGTGCTCAGAAGCATCCACTCAATGCGCTCCCCTTTCGGAGGCGCTTCGGCCTCCCGCGCCCACACAGCCCAGAGACTGAACTCCTGGAGCCGTCTCTTGCCTGCGGGAGGCTTCAAGCTGACTTTCCCAAACCGGACCTCCAACTGGGCCACTCGGGCTGGCCGATTCTTCTGGCGGGGGACGTGGATTTCCTGGATCCCCGAAACCTCCTGCTGAGCCATCTTGTCCCACAAGTGCCCCTGACCTTCCGCAAGCAACCGGTCCTGTTCAGCTCGAATCAGAAGCCTTGGCCCCGAAGGATCGCTCAAAGCCAATTCAAAAAGCTCATAGATATCCGCCTCTCGGTCTCCGACACTGATGAGCATGCTTTGGGGACATTGCTTTTGTGCTTCGGCTACCTTGCGAAAACTTACCAGCCATTTATAACTTTCTTTCTCCTCGATCGGCAGGCTATGGCGGCGCTTCTTCTTCCCAAAGTCCGCTCCGTCTCTGGCCCAGCACTGCACATCGAGCAATCCCAGCGGCGTTGCCTCTCGATTAAACGCCATCGTATCATGCACAAGCAGTCCCATGCCTCGATCCTTCCGATATCCAATCGGCCCAAGGTTCTCCGTCGCCGGATGTGCGCTGTAGTTGAGCGAGGTGGTGTCTTGAACAGCCAAGATCACCGCCTCCCGACTCATCCGTGCCACGGTAGCTTGATAATGGGGCTCCAGAATCGTTTCCATGCTCGCCTCAGGATGATCCAAGAACCGATACGTGGCCTTCGTTTCCGCTCGTGTTTGGCAGGCTTGAGGAATATTGGCCTGAGGCCGTGCATAGAAGGCCTGCGCAATGTTGACCAACCTCTTGTTCAACCGCCGGTCCCCAATCCCCGCCTCGCCCAACTCCTCTTCGGCCCAGTCCCGAGCCACTCCTGTCTCCCGCGATCGACACCGAATCGGCTTGGGCTGCGGCTCAACACAAAGTTGCTTGCGGGCGTTGCTTTGAAGAGGGTAGACATAGACTTCCTTAATGGGCGCCAAAGAGGCCCGATCCCGATCCATCCGCCCTCGCCCCTGCGTTGCGCCCACATGAGACCAATTAGCCGCTTTATAACAGGTCCCCTCAAACCGGTCCCGCTCAACATACGTCTCAAGCAACATCGGCCTCACCCCATAACGCTCCACCCAATCCTGCCGCACGCGTCGAGCGCAGAGCGAAAGCACATGGGAAGCCAAATAGACCACCCGAGGCACGAGCAGAAACCGACTGTTACAGACCACCTTCCCCAGATTCGACTTGCGAGCTTCTTCCCTCCAGCCAATCCATCGATCCCGGGGGGCCACTCGCCAAGCCGCAGCGCTGAAGGCCAACCCCCCAATCCATC
>JASEGU010000058.1 GCA_030017835.1 Actinomycetota bacterium
GATGCAATGCTTTTTCTCTCTGCTACACCTTTACAGTTAGGAACACCCGACCTCTTTAATCTTCTTGGGTTGTTAATTCCAGAAGAATTTTCAGATTTTGCTCTGTTCCATAACCTTATTGAGCCTAATGAATATATCAATAATGCTCTGCGGAGATTATACGAGCCAAGTGCTGCGATCGAATTGCTTAAAAAAGTTGAGGGTCTTCTCCAAATCGAGTGGGTAAAAATGAGCCCAAAAACATCAAACTGCCCTTTATTTAAGCGGTTTTTCTGACTTGTAAAGGACTGAAAAATAATGCTATGAATTTTTCATGCGAAAACATAAACGACTCAGGGACCTTTATCAGTATCCTGGCTTCTCCCCGGAGCACACATTGTCCGGCATCTTCGGGGATCCCCGATCTCGGGTCATTGGTCTCAGCCGTAGGGAAAAAAAACTGTTTGCGGCGTCTGTGGCCGCATCCATCGCACCTACTACGACCGGAAAAGCCGCCGGGTTCGCGACCTGCCCTGTGGAGAGCTGCGGATTTATCTGCAGGTGGAGATCCGCCGGGTCGAATGTCGAAGGTGCCGAAAGGTGAAGCAGGAGAAGCTGGATTGGCTGGCCGATTATCCTTTCTGCACCAAACGGTTTGCTTTTTACGTAGGCCGTCGTTGCCGGGATTCGAGTATTCGGGACGTAGCCGAAGAGCTGCGCCTGGATTGGAAAACGGTCAAGGCCCTGGAGATGCAGTACCTGCGAGAACAGTTGCGCCGGGTGGGAACGCCCGGGCCGAAGGTTATGGGAATCGACGAGGTTTCTGTGCGCAAAGGACATACCTACCGGATCGTGGTCAGTGACCTGGAGAGAAAACGGCCCATTTGGTTTGGAGGGCAGGACCGGTCGGAAGCGAGTCTCGATCTTTTCTTCAAACAGTTGGGCCCGAAGAAGACCCGGAGAATTCGCTTGGCGGTGATGGATATGTGGAAGGCCTTTCGGAATTCGACCCAAAAGTATGCTCCCCAGGCGGCGATTCTGTTTGACAAGTTTCATGTCGTGCGTCATCTGAATGAAGCCTTGGATAAAGTCCGCAAGAGCGAATATGCTCGGCTTTCCGGTAAGGATCGGCGATTCATCAAGGGACAGAAATATACTTTGCTTTCCCGCAAAAAGAACCTGAGTACGGAAGGACGAAAGGCTTTAAAGATCTTATTGAAAGCGAACAAGCGATTAAACACGGCCTACCTCCTGAAGGAATCTTTTAGCCAGCTTTGGGAGTACCGGCAAGATGGCTGGGCAAGGAAGTTCTTTGAGAACTGGCGTGCCTCCTTAAAGTGGCAGCGGCTTAGGCCGTATGAAGGGTTTGCCGAGATGATCGAGAGCCATTGGGGCGGCATTGCCGCATTTATCCAATTGGAAGACAAGGTCTCCCTGGGTTTCGTCGAGGGTTTGAATAACAAGATCCGCGTGATCCAGCGCCGGGCGTATGGGTTACGAGATGATGAATATCTCCGTCTCAAGGTTTTAACTTGCATGTTGCCCGCGATCTGAAAATTGTCTCATTACCCATTTCCTGGGGAGGGAGTTCTCCATAGCTCCGGAGCGACGCCCAATTGGGGCGGGTGAGCTCCGGGGCTGTGGGTAACTCCCAGGTTTCCAAAAGAGGGACCGGCCGAATGCTAGGCTCATCAGGTAAAGGGGGGGAGTTCTCCACAGGGAGCTACGATCGCTGCGGGATTTTGCCCCGCAAGGCGGGGCCGCCGACATCCTTGGGGTGTCGGCTAAAATCTCTTCGCTCTCTACCTCCCTATGGATAACTCCCATTTTTTGTTAAAAATCACCCACTCGATTTGGAGAAGACCCAGAAAAGAAAGAAAATGGCTAAGAAAGAAATTCCCCAGAGTATGCGAAGAAGGTTAACCAACGAGGTGAAAAATTATGCGATTCAGGAAGGAGTGGACTTGGTTGGAATCGCCTCGGCGGAAAACTACAACAAGGTTCAAAACCCGCCGCCGGGCCACTCCTTGGAGGATATTCTCCCCGGGTCGACTCACTTAGTGGTCATGATTGTGGCGGGAATCGATTTCCCGCGCCTGGATAAACTTACGACGTTGAATTATCCCGGCCTCGCC
>JASEGU010000059.1 GCA_030017835.1 Actinomycetota bacterium
GAGGGATGCCTTTATTGACCGGCAATTATAGGAAAGGCTTCAAAGTCCTTCCGGTTAAGTGGTTTGCGACTTACGACACACGATCATAATTTTTTTGAATATCTTCTTCAGATCTTCTTCCTTCAGGGGACCTCGATTTATTAGATTGAGTTTCTTTAAGATTTCCTCCTCCCTCTTGGGATTGTAGATCTTTTCTCCCATCTCTTTCTTAATCTTTCCAATCTCCAATGCAATGGAGAGTCGTTGGTTGAGAAGGGTTAATAATTTCTGGTCGATGAGATCGATCTGGCTTCTTCTTTTCCTCAATGTTTGGAGTGATGGCGATCTTGTTCTCTTTTTCATCATTCCGCCCATTCTATTTGAGCGCCCAACCCCTTTATGACTTCGTAAAAGTTGGGAAAGGATACCCTCGTATATTCGGCATGGTCAATCGATGTGGACCCTTTAGCCATCAGAGCAGCCACAGCCGTGGCCATGACGATGCGGTGGTCGTGCCGGCCGTCAATATCGGCGCCTTTAAGTTCGGAGTGGAAGATGGTCAGGTTGTTGGGCGTCTCCTGGAACTTGCCGCCCATTTTGGTCAGCTCCTCCTTGATGGAGCGGGTGCGGTCGGTCTCCTTGAGACGGCTGGCTCCGATGTTGTAAAGTACGGTCTTGCCCATTGCCTTGCAGCCCAACACTGCGAGAATGGGCACGGCGTCCGGGGTGCCGGAGCAGTCAATCTCGATGCCGTGCAGATCACTGCCGCCCTCCACGGTGACGGTTCGACCCCCATCAATGAAAGAAACCTTGGCGCCCATCTCCTGAAGGATGTAAGGATACCTGCGCTCGCCGGCGAAGTCGTCCGGGTCCATGCCCACAAAGGTGACCCTGGAGTCGGTGATGGCCGCACCGATCATGGGATAGCCGGAACTGCCCCAGTCGGCTGGCACGTGAGCTGTGAAAGTCTTATACCTCTGACCGCCGGGAACATTAAACTCGTCGTAGTTCTTGTGGCTGCAGGTGGCGCCGGCAAGCTTCATCCAGGCCATGGTCATATCGACGTAGGGCCGCTCCATGAGGTTGTCCTCAATGACAATGATTCCCTCCTGGCTAAGGGCGCCGGCGATGAGCAGCGGGCTCAGCCACTGAGAGTTGATGCCAGGCAGCTTGGTGCGGCCGCCCTTGAGAGGGCCCTTGATCACCAGGGGCGCTACCCCGGCATTACGGGTGGAGAAGACCTGAGCGCCCAGGTCGTTGAGGGCCTCGATGAGGGGCTGGGTCGGCCGCCGGCAGATCTGGTAGTCTCCGGAGATGATCGAGTAGCCGTCAATGAGAGAGGCGATGGCAGTGAGGAGGTAGTAACCGGTGCCTGAGTTGCCGGCGTCGAGCACGCAGCCTGGCACACGGGGCTGGTTGGCTACGCCTTCGAAAACCCACTCCTGAGAATTGGAGGTATCGATTTTAGCGCCTAATGCCTGCATCATACCTACGATGGAGAAACTATCCACACCGGGAAGGGGATTGCTGACCCGCGACAGACCCTCGGCCAGACCGCCCAGGACGATGGCGCGGGCGCTGGCCGACTTGTTACCGGGTATCTGAGTGGTGCCATTCAAACTCGATCTCTTCACGATGAACTTCATCTTCTTGCTCCTCATTGTCTAGAAAAAAAGTCTAACGGTAAGGGTAACCCTGCCTACCGCAGGCAGGGAGGCCCGTATCGTTAATAAAAGGCTACGTTTATCGTCTCTTAATTCTTTACACGTAACCGTAACCGATACCTAAGAACTTGATCAATTTTGGTTCACTGTTTCCATGGGACGAAGAACCGCTCCAATTTTTGAAATAGCCAGTTAAAGAAGATTCCCAGAAGTGAAAGGATGATGAGACCTACCATCAATTTCTTCGTCTGCATGAGATCCGCAGCGGTCAGGATCATAAACCCGATTCCCGCATCCGCAGCCA
>JASEGU010000060.1 GCA_030017835.1 Actinomycetota bacterium
GCCGGTAAAATAATAGGCGCCCCGGTGGAGAAAAGAAAGGAAAAGAAGCGGGGTGTTAAATTTTTAAATTATCTTAACCCCAAATGTCCCTTTTTTTCAAATTGTCATGACCAATTAGTGTCCATCCGGAAACTCAATTTTTCCCCTCCCCCTTCGACGCTGATCCTTACCCACACTTGACACAGGGGGTTAGGGGCCGGATTGCATAGGATGAGGATAATATTGTCGAGTAACGATAGCGTACATCTCAGTTGCTGTATACAACCGCTCCAGACCACGCCAGAGGGTTTGGGTGCCAGGGAAGCCATCGCCTTTTCTTCCCAGATGGCCGCCGATGGCTGCCACCATCAATACCGCTTTGCGTATCGAAGGCGGCTTTTCAGGAACAACCGGCGTTTTGTTAACATAGCAACACAGCGCTTTCCACTCGATATCCTTGAAGAACACCGTGCAAGGCATTTCAGGTATCTCTCGGCCGAGCATCGCCAGATGATAAACCCGCCACGCGACCACCATATCTACTCCAAGACATGTTTCGAGGCGATCGGCCGTCCCAAGTTGACGATCCTTAATCCGGCATCCACTTTTCAGCGTACGATGGTAAACTTCAATACCCCAACGCCCGGAATACCATTCCACCCGTTTTTGGGCATCTGGAAAGCTCTTTACCTCAACCGTGGTCAGAAGCATCCATTCAATCGGCGACTCTACTGTTCCGCAAGCCTGTTCAAGGACATATACGGCCCATACCCTTACCGATGGAGCCGATCCACAACGCTTGGGAGGATTCAAGACCACTTCGGCAAAACGAATATCCACCCAGGTATCGCGGACCTTACGCGAACCCCGGCGAGGCACATGAATCTTAAGGGAACCAGCCACCTCCTGCTTCGCCATAAAGTCCCACAAGAACTCCTGGTCTACTTTCCGGTTACGCGTCCTCTCCGCCCGTACCAGAAGTTTGGGACCGCCGGCCTCTTTGCTGGCCTCCAGAAACAGCTCGTAGATATCCGACTCACGATCTCCAATCACGATCAGCATGGTCTCCGGACACAGCTTCTGAACTTGTGCGGCTTTCTGAAAGCTGCGCAGCCACTTCATGCTTTCCTTTTGCTCAATGGGCAATTCTTTGCGCCGATATCGTTTCCCTCTCTCTTGCGGATCCCGCGCCCAGCACTGAGCATCCAAGATGCCCAGGGGCGTGCCCTCCTCCGTAAAGGCCAAGGTGTCGTGAAGCAGCAATCCGATGGCCTGATCATCCGCATTATTGACGGGCCCCAGTCCTTCGGTCATCGGGTGGGTGCTGTAATTGAGCGTCGTGGTATCTTGCGGCACGAGCACCACCCGGTGCTTTTTAATCCGTTCGATCGTCGCCTCGGTATGAGCGGTCAGCACCACGTCCATGGTTACCTTGGGGTTTTCAAAAAATCTATAAGCTCCCATCGTTCGCGCTTTCGATCCACACGCTTCCGGAATGTTCGCCTGAGGACAATTGTAAAAGTCCTGAGCGATCGTGTAAAGTCGTTGCTTCAGCCGGTCATCATACAAACGCACCGTACCGAACTCTTCCTCGGCCCAGTGCTCCGGCACTTCCGGGCGCGGCCTCTCGGCCAATCGAATCTGCGGTTCGACGCAAAGCACTTCCCGCCACCTCGGACAAAGAGGATACAAAAAAATCTTCTTCGCTATCCCGTCCCGACGGCCTGCGCTGTCCCCAACGTAAGTCCAGTTGGCCGCCTGGTAGCAGGTACCGGCAAAACGGTTCGGATCTACAAAGGTCTCCACCAAGACAGGACGAATCTGGTAACGTTGCTCCCAGTCTCCAGGCAAACGAGAAAGCGCCAAAGACAACACATG
>JASEGU010000061.1 GCA_030017835.1 Actinomycetota bacterium
CGCATTGAAGACGTTCTCAAGACTGGGGCTGAGACTGTAGTGACCGCCTGCCCTTATTGTTTACAGATGTTCGAGGATAGCATCGAACATAAAGGTATTAAGGACTCGTTGAAGGCAAGAGACCTTGTTGAAATAGTTGAATCAGCAATGAAGCAGTAGGCCCCAATAGCACGAATGACAACGAATGACGCAAATGGACAACCATTAGTTACCATTCGTGAAATTCGTCATTTTCATCATTCGTGGCGTGCCCTCTGAGCATGGGGCACGAGGAGAGGAGTCGTATGCATACGATCGTCTGTGTTAAACAAGTACTTGACCCCGAGATACCACCGGCCAAATTCAAGATTGACCCCGAGGCGAAACAGGTTATTCCTCCCGCCGGAGTGCCGCCTGTGATCAGCGTATTTGATGAACGAGCAATTGAGGCAGCATGCCGGCTCAAAGATAAGCACAAAGGGAAAATAACAGCGATCAGTATGGGGTCAGGGAAAGCTTCTGACGTGGTAAAGCACGCCATATCGATGGGGGCCGACGACGGATTTGTTCTCCAGGATGAAGCCTTCGAAAACCTGGATAGCTTTGGTACGGCTTATGTCTTGGGGAAAGCGATCCAGAAAATTGGCGGGTATGACCTGGTTCTGTGTGGCCGGCAGGCCGCTGACTGGGGCGCTGGTCAGGTTGGCTCTATTCTAGCCGAAATACTTGGCATCCCTGTAGTTACCCTCGCCTGCGATATCGAAGCAGTGGACAAGAAGCTCAGGGTAAAAAGGATAGTGAAGGATGGCTATGAAGTACTGGAGGCTTCCATGCCAAGCCTAATTACTGTCAGCAGTGAGATTGGTCTACCTCGTCTTCCCGCTGGAATGGGCCTCATGCTTGCTCGCCGCAAGCAGATTCCGGTCTGGAAAGGACAGGATATTGGGACTGAGCCTTCGCAGTTGGACAAGGCTAACGCCCATACCGAGGTCACCGGTCTCTCTGTGCCGACCCGAAAGACCGAGTGCGAGATAGTTACCGGGAGTACACCTGGCGAAGCGGCCGTCAATCTAGCCTTAAAGCTTATTAAGCTGATATGATG
The DNA here is from genome assembly GCA_030017835.1 of Actinomycetota bacterium. Lineage (NCBI taxonomy): Bacteria > Bacillati > Actinomycetota > Actinomycetota bacterium. The sequence goes on from JASEGU010000061.1 coordinate 1,082, forward strand.
AAATTTCGGAAAAAGCCGAGAAATCTCTGAAATCTATGTAATCATTTTTTGGAATCTCTGTAATCAAGAAAGTGAACGGAGGATATTCAATGGCTAATCATAAAGGTGTTTTGGTTTGTGGTGAGATCGCTGAAGGGAAATTAGCGCCAATCACGATAGAACTCCTTGGAGCCGGAAGAAAGCTCGCCGATGAACTGGGCGAAGACTTAAGCGCCCTATTGATGGGTAGCAAAACAGGCGGCCTGGGTCAGGAGGCAATCGCCTATGGGGCTGACAAAGTCTATGTTGCTGAAGACAGTCTCCTGGAGAACTATAACTCCGATGCCTACACTCAGGTAGCGGCTAACCTTTGCCTGAAAGCGCTTCCTTCCATTATGCTTCTTGGCCATACGGATGTCGGTTGTGATTTAGCTCCGCGACTCAATGGTCGCTTAGGGGGTGGGCTCGCTATGGATTGCCTGGCGTTATCCGTTGACCCGGCGACCAAGCTCCTGGTCTCGACCAGGCCTGTCTTTGGTGGTAACGCCCACGCCACGGTGGTATCAAGGTCTGCCCGGCCTCAGATGGCTACTCTAAGACCGAAAATAGTACCGCCAGCAGAGCGCAATGACTCCCGGCAAGGTGAGGTTATTCCTGTAGAAGGCAAGATCGACCCTTCGGCGCTTAAAGTCAGAGTTATCGATCGGATAAAAGAGGAGGTGGAAGGGGTGAAGTTGGAAGACGCTGAGGTCGTTGTCAGC
>JASEGU010000062.1 GCA_030017835.1 Actinomycetota bacterium
TCACTATAAAGACAATCAAGTGCTGGCCGAGGTCGGCGCGCTACTTGGAGGTTAGATAAATGAGCGAGATAAAGATCTTAGAAGAGAAGTCGAAATCAAAACGCAAACCGATCATGGCCGATACGCTTCAGGAAGTCATGGATGACGTGAGATGTCCAAGCGGCTTTTTGGAGTGCATGCAGTGCGCAACCTGCACGGCCTCCTGCCCGGCCGCCCGCATCTACGAGTTCAATCCCCGCGAGATGATGAGGGAACTCTATGAAGGCAACCTAGAGGAGCTGCTTAAAGGGGATCGCATCTGGGAGTGCGGCCAGTGCTATACCTGTCAGTCTAGGTGTCCGCGCGGCAATAACCCCGGCCAGGTCATCATGATCCTGCGCCACCTTTCTTGTCTTCGTGGCTATGGCCTTAAGAAGATCCCGTATGCCACCGTCCTTCTCTGGAGCCTCTACAACCGGGGCTACGGATTCGGTCCCGATCTGGTCTGGGACGACTTCATCGATGAGTTCGGCAAGGATACAGTTGAGATGTGGAAGAACATGAAAGAGATCAGAAAGGAGCTCGGCTATCTTCCCGAAGACGCCCGCCAGGTCCCCATCTCCGACGAGGCCATCAAGGAGCTTCAAATAATACTGGACGAGACCTTCTTTAAGGCCTTTCGTGATAAGTTTGAGACCGAAGGCGTCTCGCTGGAGGAGTTCGTCAAAGAACTGGGCCCGTTCGACTACTTCAAGCCGGCCTGGAAGAATGAAGGAGGAGATAAATAATGCAACAGACCAGAGTGCCCCTGCTTCACGGGGATAAGGATATCGTCAAGGATAATTACTACCTCTTCAAGAGCTGCATCATGAGCAGCCTCTTTCCGGGGGTGGATTGCTCAATCAGGTTCATCTTGAACAAGCTAGGCTGCGACTACACCGAAAATCCCGATCAGACATGCTGCAGTGGTTTTGGCTATCACTGCGACGTGATCCCTTGGGATACCAACGTGACGATTGCCGCCAGAAACTTTGCCCTGATGGAGGCGGAAGAGAAGAACAAGAACGCCATCTGCGTCTGCCCCACCTCCTACGGCAACATCAAGGAGTGCAAGGAGCACCTCGATCATCATGAGAACGAGAGGGAGGCGGCCAACAAGATACTGGCCAAATTCGGCAAGGAATATAAGGGCGACGCTCAGGTCTTCCATGCGACCGAAGCCTTCTACGCTCATCGGGAAAAACTGAAAGAGATGGCCAAGTATTCACTGGATGGCCTCCGTATAGCCACTCACCATGGCTGCCATTACACCAAGATCTTCTACTCGGATGTGGCGACCGGCGACTGGGAGCACCCCATCGTCTTGGATAAGATCGCGCAAGTCTTCGGGGCGACTCCGGTCGATTATACCGAAAAGACCCTCTGCTGCGGCATGGGTTTTCGTCATACCTTGCTCAATCGCGACTACTCCAGGACGGTCATGCTGAGAAAACTTCGCAGCATGAAGGCGAAGAAACCAGATCTCCTTCTGGTCCAATGCCCCGGCTGTTCGCTCAACCTGGACTACTATCAGAAGCCGCTCACCGAGCTTGCCGGCGAGGAGTTCAACATCCCGGTCCTAAATTATGCTCAGCTCATCACCCTGGTGCTTGGCGGCGATCCGGTCAAGGATCTGGGGATTAAGACCCATAACGTAAATGTCATGCCCTTCATCGAGAAGGTCCACAAGAACAAGATATAAGGGAGGGAAGACTCTTCATGGAAGCATTAAAACTAGATACCTCATTTGCAAGGGAGATAAAGGAGGAGTGCGGGGTCG
>JASEGU010000063.1 GCA_030017835.1 Actinomycetota bacterium
GCCATGGGCCAGAATGTGGAGCCTCTTGCAAAAGTCTCTTTAGGGTTGATTTATTGAAAAATTAAGCCTCATCGGCGCTTCTGTGCTAAGGTGAGTTTAAGCAGAAACACCGAAGCCTTGGGGGGAGCCGATGAAGCTTAGGGAAGCTGTATCATGGTTAATGGGGACCTTGCAACGGAATTTAATCCCTTGCCTGGAAGAATGTTGGGAGCGGCCCCTAACCGAGAAAGAGCGGCAATTAGTCAGCATCTTGGCAGTACTCCAAATCGAGAAATTTGCCGGTCGGCCCTGCCGGAGATTCGGCCGGAAGGCGCAGGAGCGCCGGGCCTTGGCCCGGGCCTTTGTGGCCAAGGCGGTGTATAACCATCACACCACCCGGGCCACTATCGAAGCCTTGCGTGCCTCGCCGAACTTCAGACGTATTTGCGGTTTTGTGAGCCTTGCCGATGTCCCCTCTGAGGCTACCTTTTCTCGGGCCTTTGCGGAATTTGCCGAGAAGGGGTTGGGCGATAAGGTCCACCAGGCCTTGGTGGAGCATTGGGTGAAACCGGGATTGGTGGGGCATATCAGCCGGGACGCCACGGCCATCAAGGGCCGGGAAAAACCTGTAGCCAAGCCGCGGCCGGAAAAGCCGGCGCCCCGGAAAAATGGGCGCCCCCGCCGCGGGGAGGTGCGAGAACCCAGGGCGGAGACGCGCCTGGAACGCCAGTGTCGGCAATCGGCCGCGGAGGCCCTGGCGGAGTTGCCGGTGCATTGCGATGTGGGGACGAAGAAGAATTCCCAAGGTTATAAGGAGACCTGGAGAGGCTATAAATGGCACGCCGACGTCAATGACTGCTGCCTGCCCATCAGCGTGGCGCTGACCGCGGCCTCCCTGCATGACAGCCAGGTCGCCATCCCGCTGATGAAAATGACCAGCGCGCGGGTGGATTACCTGTATGATTTGATGGATGCGGCTTATGACGCGCAACCGATCTACGCCGTCAGCCGCAGCCTGGGGCACGTCCCTATCATCGATAGGAATGGCCGGGGGCGAGAGGTTATCCCGCTGGCGCCCCATGAGGCGGCCAGGTACAAGGAACGGACGGTGGCGGAGCGCTTCAACAGTCGGCTGAAAGAAGAGTTTGGGGGCGGCAACGTGATGGTGCGGGGAGGCAAGAAAGTCGGGCTCCACCTCATGTTTGGCGTCATCGCTCTGTTTGCCGACCAGTTGCTCAAGCTGATAAGCTGAGCAGCTCAAAGCTGTCCGTAGTTTGGCAAGGTTATCCGGGGAGCGGTGCGTCCTGACTTCGCCAAAATCGACTCGATTTCCGGCGAAGAGGACCCAAAAACTCGATTTCATCGACTCAAGACTCCCAATACCTAGCCGTCGCCTCATAGCAACCGCAATTCTTATGAATTTTGCAAGAGGCTCATTGGGCACGAAGGTTTTATCCTGGATGATCAGGGGAATGCCACAGTTGTAAGGGTTTATTGGATTAAGATTAAAGGCCCCTCCCCCGGTAGGAATGGTGCCGGCTTGGATCAACGCATTCTCTACCGGGTCCGTGATCAGGTAACCCGCGGCCAGTCCGGCATAGACCCCCAGGCGAGTGATCCCCAAGGCGTGCTCGTGATAAAACTGCAGCCGGTTACTCTGCTGGTTGGGGTAATAGAGAGTCTGGGAC
>JASEGU010000064.1 GCA_030017835.1 Actinomycetota bacterium
CAGTTGCAGGGCCAGCACGCAGATAAAAACATGGGCGAGGATGCGCTTTTCCGTCCAGTGATAGACCGGGCGAAGCAGCAGAGTGCTCTTGAGCGCTCTCCAGCCCCTTTCGATCTCGGCAAGCTCCTTGTATCGGCTCACCACCTCTTCAGCGGCAAGGGTCATGTCCGTGGTCTCCAGCAAAAGCATTCCGCTGATTGTCCTTTCCCAGGCCAGAGCCTTCTGGTTCTTTTTTCCGGTCACTTTCCCGTCAGCAAGGCCCAGTTCATAAAGCGAGAGCAGGTTTTTGTCTCTCAAATAATCCCGGATGCGGTCATATGTCCCCTGGACAGTAGGTTTTCGCCCTCTCTTTGCAGGCTTGGCAAGGCTGTTTGTCTGCTTTTTGATCCAGGCATCTGCCTTTTGCAGGCGCTCTGTGCGGGATTGCTCAACCTCGCGGGAGATTGCAGGAGACCAGGCAAGCACAAAGCGCACCCCTTCCCGGCGCTGCTCTAAAAACTGCTCCTGTTCGCTTGTTCTGTCTAAACCTTTGCCGATCTCGCCTATCACCTCGGCAGCCAGGGCATTGCGGCGAAGGGGATGGGCCACGATGAACCCGAGATTTTCATCAAGCAGGGTTTCAAGATTACCATCAGAGAGCATCCCCCTGTCGCCCACAAAAACCGTGCGCGTAAGGGCAAACCGCTCCTTCAAATCCTTCACCACTCCGGCAACAGTGGTTTTATCAACCGTGTTCCCGTCAAAAACATGATGGCACAAGGGAATGCCGCTTCTGCTCATCACCATGCCGATGACTATCTGGCGGCGGTCAGGCCGGTGGTCCCGGCTGTAGCCGTAACGGCGGAAATCATCTTCCGCAAGAGATTTGTCCCCCTCAAAATAGGTGGAGGTTATATCGTAGAAAACCAGATCCGGCGGGGCTTCATCTTCAAGCAGACATTTGGCGATGAGCGGCTCTGCTTTGTCCTTTGCTTCGCCAAGCCTGTCCATGGCGCGCAAAAGATGATGGTAGGAGGGCTTTTCGCTCATGGGGCAATGGACAGATTCAAGCCAGTCAAGAAGCGCCAGCTTGCTGCACGGATCGCAGAGCCTGTTGATGACCAGCAGGCGCACAAACTCGACCACAGGAAAGGAAGCCGCACCAGCAATGCCTGCATCTTCGAGGGCCTGTGACAGCCCAAGGGCTTCCCAAACCCTTTGCGCCACATGCACATGGCCAAAATGCCTGGCGTTAAGCAGTTGAGGCTGAACACCCTCTTGCGGCACAACTCCGGCAGCCTTGAGCAGACCATTGCCCAGGTTGCGGATGTTATCCAGCCCAAGCTTGTCCAAAGGCCCAAGGTTGGCAATAACCCTGTTACGCGGAGCCCCGCCCTTTGCCGGATCGCGGTAGCTCTCGCATATCTGTACCGAGGTATAAACCTTGCCCCGCTGCCGCTGCTTGTGAATTCGTATAAACATAGCCTACAAATAGCATACTAATATTATCATGTCAAGCATTTTATTGCATATTTTATACACTACAAAGCCGAGACGCAAAAAAACATATCGACTTACTTATCAAGCAGTTAAGGCAGTTTTATAG
>JASEGU010000065.1:0-566 GCA_030017835.1 Actinomycetota bacterium
AGAGGTACGTATTTATCTGGAGGTGGAGATCCGCCGGGTCGAATGTCGAAGGTGCCGGAAGGTGAAGCAGGAAAAGCTGGACTGGCTGGTCGACTCTCCCTTTTACACCAAGCGATTTGCCTTCTATATTGGCCGTCGCTGTCGGGATTCCACTGTTCGGGATGTGGCCAAAGAGTTCCACCTGGACTGGAAGACGGTCAAGGTCCTGGAGAAGCAGTACATGCAGGAGCAATTGCGCCGAGCGGGAAGCCCGGGTCCAAAAATCATCGGGATCGACGAGGTTTCGCTCCGCCAAGGGCATACCTACCGGATTGTGGTCAGCGACCTGTGGCGGAAGCGGCCCATCTGGTTCGGAGGGGAAGACCGTTCGGAAAAGAGCCTGGACCTGTTCTATGGGTGGCTGGGAGAGAAGAAGAGCCAAAGGGTCCAGTTGGCGGTGATGGATATGTGGAAGGCCTTCCATAACTCCACCTGCAGGCATGCTCCCCAGGCGGCGATTCTGTTTGACAAATTTCATGTGATCCGTCATCTGAACGAGGCCCTGGATAGAGTTCGCAAGAGTGAGT
>JASEGU010000065.1:576-1106 GCA_030017835.1 Actinomycetota bacterium
CCCGGCTTTCGGGTAAGGACCGCCGATTCATCAAGGGGCAGAAGTATACCCTGCTTTCTCGGCGGGAGAACCTGGACACCGAGGGCCGGTTGGCCTTACGGACGTTATTGAAAGCCAACAAGCGGTTGAACGTCGCGTACCTTCTTAAAGAATCCTTTGGCCAGTTGTGGGAGTACAAAAAAGAGGGTTGGGCGCGGAAGTTTTTCGACAACTGGCGGTCCTCCCTGAAGTGGCAGCGGCTTAGGCCGTATGAGGAGTTTGCCCAGATGATCGAAAGCCATTGGGACGGGATTGCAGCTTTCATCCAATCTGAGGAGAAAGTCTCTTTGGGATTTGTTGAGGGTTTGAACAATAAGATTCGAGTCATCCAGCGCCGTGCCTATGGTTTACGAGACGAAGAATACCTCCGTCTGAAGGTTCTAACCTGTATGCTACCAGCGATCTAAGGACTGGCCCATTTTCCACTTCGCTGGGAGGGAGTTATCCATAGCCCCGGCGCTCACCCGCCCATTTGGGGCGTCGCGCCGGGG
>JASEGU010000065.1:1116-1335 GCA_030017835.1 Actinomycetota bacterium
AGCCCCGGCGCGACGCCCCAAATGGGCGGGTGAGCGCCGGGGCTGTGGGTAACTCCCGGGTATCCTAAAGAGGTAAGGTCTGAAGGATGCCGTCATGATGTAAAGGTGGGGAGTTATCCACAGGGAGGTACGTTCTGCTGCGAGATTTTGCCCCGCAAAGCGGGGCCGCCGACCTCATTTTGGGGTCGGCTAAAATCTCTCCGCTTCTCTACCTCCCTA
>JASEGU010000066.1 GCA_030017835.1 Actinomycetota bacterium
GAGGTTCTTCCTTTAACCCAATCACATCAAGCGGGACTTGATACTTTCTCATTTTAGGTTTAAAAAAGTTCATCTTCATCCCGGGCATCAGGATAGTCCGCCCGACCGAGCGGGGGAGCGCCGGGCCAAGATAAGGGAGGCGGAAAGGATAAAGCAGGCCTCGATCCTGAAAGCCGAGGGCGAGGCCAAAGCCAAAGCCTTCAACCTCATCAATCCTTCATCGGTAACGCCCAGCTCTTAAAGAGCCTCGAGGTCACCCAGGCCGCCCTTTCAATTTATTTGCGCTCCGGTAGATTGTCTTCGAATCCAGACCCTCCGTGCCTTAAGAGAGCGCCATTTGAAGAAGAGCCCTCCATCTATGCCGTAGAATTCATGCTCTTTAGCATCACCGTCGTTTGGGGAGGAACCTTTGCCATCGTCAAGATGACCCTCTTGCGGATTCCGGTCTTCTGGTTCCTCTTTATGCGTTTTATACTGGCCTTTACCTTCTTCATCCCCTTATTGCGCAAAAAAGCGTTTATGGTGGACAGGGCCACCCTCAAAGCCGGGACCGTCCTTGGAAGCGTCCTCTTCTTGGCTTACGCCTTCTAGACCCTTGGGCTGAAACTGATCACCTCGGGCAAGGCCGGTTTCATCACCGGCGCTTTCGTCGTCTTGACGCCGCTCCTTTCGGCCCTCTTCTTTGGGGGTCGTCCCAAATTCTTCAATATTTTGGGAGCCATATTGGCCTTCATTGGCCTCGGCTTTTTGACCACAGATGGCGGAGGCGGCTTAAATCTTGGGGATATGCTCGTCTTCGTTTGCGCCGTCTCGGTCGCCCTCCACATAATCTTAATAAATCGCTTGGGCCACGAGGCCGATGTCTCGGTCTTGAATTTCATTCAATCGGGGATCATCGGCCTCGTGGCCCTTATTGCAAGCCTCATCTTCGAAGCTCCTGCCATGCCGAGCTTGCCCTTTGATTTTGCCACCCTGCTGATAACATCGCTTCTTGCCACCGTGGTCGCTTTCAACGTTCAGATCTACGCTCAGCGCTTTATCCCGCCCAGCCGAGTCGCCGTCATCTTGACCGGCGAGCAGATCTTTGCCGCCGTCTTTGGCTACCTGCTCCTATCCGAAATCTTTGGTCCATCTCAGTTCATCGGAGCGGCCTTGATATTTGCCGGAATAATCACTTCCGAATATATGAGTCTCAGATTTAAGGTGTTACAGCCGCTATACTTTATATTGACTTCGTTTTAGCCTTTCGATATATTTTTATCATGTT
>JASEGU010000067.1 GCA_030017835.1 Actinomycetota bacterium
GGAGTCGGTCAGAAGAAACAAGGTGGCCATCAAGGGGCCGATAACCACTCCGGTCGGTACCGGCTTTAGGAGCGTAAATGTTGCTCTTCGCAAGGAGCTAGACCTTTACGCCTGTCTGCGCCCAGCCTTCTCGCTAGAGGGCGTCAAGACCCGCTACGAAAATATCGATCTGGTAATCGTTCGGGAGAACACCGAAGATCTCTATGCCGGAATCGAGCGGATGGTAGATAGCGATACGGCCGAGAGCATCAAGCGCATCACGAGAAGCGGCTCGGAGAGGATCGCCCGTTTCGCCTTCGATTATGCCATGCGCGAGGGCAGAAAGAAGGTTACCGCCGTCCATAAGGCCAACATCATGAAGATGAGCGACGGTCTCTTCTTGGAAGTGGCAACCGAAGTGGCCAAGGATTATCCGAACCTGGAATTTGAAGATCGTATCGTGGACAACATGTGCATGCAGCTCGTTCAGAAGCCAGAGCTCTACGACGTTCTGCTCTGTCCCAATCTTTATGGAGATATTTTATCCGATCTTTCGGCAGGTTTGGTAGGCGGGCTTGGTATGGCGCCGGGAGCCAACATCGGCAAAGATGCGGCCGTCTTTGAACCGGTTCACGGTAGCGCCCCCAAATACGCAGGGCTAAATAAGGTCAACCCCTCAGCTATAATCTTATCGGCTGTTCTGATGCTCAAGCACATCAAAGAGACGCAAGCCGCAGATAAGGTATTCAAAGCCACAGCTGAGGTTATCAAAGAGAAGAAGGCGGTCACCTACGATCTGGGCGGCGAGGCTTCGACTAGCCAAATGGCAGATGCGATAATCGGAAAGATAGTGGGATAAGTAATAATCAAGCATAAACCATCAAAAAGGGGCCAAAAGGCCCCTTTTTGATTCCCCCTTTTTCAATACTTCGATATTGATGTGAGCAAGGTCTTTGTAGCCGTTAAGCATTTCGCGGTAGGTCTCGACCGGTTTTGGATCGGATGACTCAATCGAAACGTTGGCGGCATACAGTGATATTTGAGTTAGAACAAGAATAGTTCTGCTCTTTCCAATGTCTATTTT
>JASEGU010000068.1:0-619 GCA_030017835.1 Actinomycetota bacterium
CCTTATGCACCAAATTAGGGTAGAGCTTGAGCGCAATAAGGCCGGCAAACCTTTTAGTGCCAAGATGACAGACTTGAAGCTGCTAGATTTGATTTTTTGGTATCACGCAAATGAGGGTAAGTAGTTTAAAGAAGAACTGCCCAACCAATAAGGATTGAGACGACTTGAAAAGTCGTTTCAATCCGTTGTTCAAGAAGCCCGAAGCGGCAAGCGGCGACTCATATCTATAAGGGTAAAGCTTCGTTAGATTGATTAGAGGGAAGAGGCTGGAAGATCAGATTCCCAGCTCGGATGACGAGGTAGCGGCTTTGAGGTGCCGGTTCTTGCTCAGGCTGAGCGATTCGCCGGGCCAGAGGCCTTATAGCTGAGGGCGAGCCAGGTGAAGTTTTTCGGAACTGGGGCGGACCTCAGCGAGACCACCTGAGCGGGAGAGCGCAGGTGGGAAAGCGTAGGATTTTAGTTTTGGTTTTGAGACTGAACACCTCCTATCCCGACCAGAGCAGAATATTGCATGGCAGCAGTAAGGAACGGAGTCTGAGGGTTCCTCCACAGTTTGGGCAAGTGATGGGCTGCCAGGGTTCGAGGTCGGTATTGGGTAAGACGACATTGAAGCCGTAAC
>JASEGU010000068.1:629-895 GCA_030017835.1 Actinomycetota bacterium
CGATCAAGAGGAACCCCACAATTTGGATTCATGAATCCATAGTAACGGACTTTCATGAACCCGGTGGGTAGTCCCGCCGCGGCGGGATTGCAAGAAGCGCCTGATAAACTCCATGACCTCCAGGGCAAGGGTTCTTAAGCGGTGACAATGAGGTTTCCGGTAGCGAATGAAGACAGTACGGTTCTCGACTTTCAAAATTCGAGAATTGGATATGGCTACCCTGAAGACGTAAGGGGCGAGGTATTTGAGGCTTGCTTCACTGGAAC
>JASEGU010000069.1 GCA_030017835.1 Actinomycetota bacterium
GGTGATTCCTACCTAACTGGTACTGTGATATGATACCTTTATGCTTGATAACCAGACAATATCCCTGGCAAATAGTCTGCCAAAAAGTAGACGGTTTTTTGTCAAGCTCAGATGGGGCGGAAGAAGGGTCTGCCCAAAGTGTGGAGAGAGGAAACTCTGGCGTAGCAACCAGAGATTCAGGTGTTCCCACTGCCGTTACCCTTTTACCGATTTTACCGGCACCTACTTGGGAAGGTTTCGCATCCCCCTTAACGAAGTCGTACATCTTCTCTACCTCTTCTGTCTGGGTATTCCAGGCTACAGAACAAGGCTTTACCTTTCCCACAACCTCTCCACCACCCACAGAGCTTTTAGGCTCTTCAGGGAAGCCATCTATGACGCTTCTCTCACCGAAATGGAGGCCCTCTCTGGAGAACTTGAGCTTGACGAGTCCCTCTTTGGCGGGAAAAGAAAGGGCAAAAGAGGCTGGGGAGCTGAGGGAAAGAAGCTGGTCTTCGGGATGTATCAGAGAAATGGGAAAGTCATCACCTTCCCCGTTCCCAACCGAAGAAGGTCCACCCTCATACCCCTCATTCTGGAACACACCAGAAGGGGTAGTATCTACTACACTGACGACTTTAAAGGATATGGGGTTCTCTCCTTTCGAGGGAGACATCACAGGGTCTTGCACGGCAAAGAGGAATACGTCAGCGGAAGAACCCACATCAACGGCATTGAGGGTTTCTTCTCCTATGCCAAGACTTGGCTCTATCACTACCGAGGTGTTCCCAGCCAATACTTTCATCTCTACCTCAAAGAAACCGAGTTTAGGTTCAACCACAGAGACGAAGATCTCTTTGCCTTTATTGCACAACTATTGGTCAAACCAGTACCAGATGTATAGGAATTACC
>JASEGU010000070.1 GCA_030017835.1 Actinomycetota bacterium
AGGCTGGCCGATGTGCCCTCCGAGTCGACTTTTTCTCGGGCCTTTGCGGAATTTGCCGAGATGCGCCTGGGGGACCGGGTCCATGAGGCCCTGGTGGGCCAGTGGGTGACGCCGGGATTGGTGGGGCATATCAGCCGGGACGCCACCGCCATCGAGGGCCGAGAGAAACCCACGGCGAAGCCGAAGCCCCCCAAACCGGCGCCCCGGAAAAAAGGACGCCCCCGGCGGGGGGAGGTGCGAGAACCCAAACCGGAAACGCGTCTGGAGCGCCAAGGCCGGCAATCGGCTTCGGAGGCCCTGGCGGAGTTGCCGGTTTACTGTGATGTGGGAGCGAAGAAGAACTCCAAGGGTTATAAGCAGGCCTGGGTAGGCTACAAGCTGCACGTCGATGTCAATGACTGCGGCCTGCCCATCAGTGCGGTAATGACGGCGGCCTCCCTCCATGAGAGCCAGGTCGCCATCCCGCTGATGAAGATGACCAGCGAGCGCATCGATTATCTGTATGATCTGATGGATTCGGCCTACGATGCGCAGCCGATCTATGAGATGAGCCGTAGCCTGGGGCACGTCCCCATCATCGACAAGAATGGCCGAAGGAAAGACGTGATCCCCCTGGCCCCCCAGGAGGCGGTGCGCTACCAGGAGCGGACCGTGGCCGAGCGCTTCAACAGTCGGCTGAAAGAAGAGTTTGGGGCCAAAAACGTAATGGTCCGGGGAGCCGCGAAAGTCGGGCTTCACCTCATGATTGGTATCGTTGCCCTGTTCGCCGACCAGTTGCTCAAGCTGATAAGCTGAGCAGCTCAAGGCTA
>JASEGU010000071.1 GCA_030017835.1 Actinomycetota bacterium
CAAGGCCGCGCTGATAGGCAAGCAGCAGTCATTGACGTCGGCGTGCAGCTTGCAACCGAGCCAGGTTTCCTTATAACCTTTCGAGTTTTTTCTTCGTCCCCACATCGCCGTGCACCGGCAACTCCGCCAGGGCCTCTGCCGCGGCTTGCCGGACCTGGCGTTGCCGCCGCGTTTCCGGTTTAGGTTCCCGCACTTCCCCTCGCCGGGGGCGGCCTTTTTTCCGAGGCGGCGGTTTGGGGGGCCGCACTTTGGCCGCGGGTTTCTCCCGACCTTCAATGGCCGCGGCGTCTCGGCTGATATGCCCCACCAATCCCGGTCTGGCAAACTTCTCCACCATGGCCTCATGCACCTTCTCGCCCAGGCTCATCTCGGCAAACTCCGCAAAGGCCCGAGAAAAGACGGCCTCGGAGGGGATATCGCACCGTCTCCCATACCCGCAGATGCGCCGCAACCCGCGAGAAGTCCGCAAGGCCTCCCGGGTGGAGCAGGTGAAGGGGTGGTTGTAAACCGCCTTGGCCACAAAGGCCCGGGCCAGGGCCCGGCGATCGCACCTCTTCCGGCCAAATCTTTGCGGCGAAGACGGGGCTGCAAATCTCTCGATTTGCACCAACTCCAAAATGCTGACTGATTGCTGCTCCTTATCCGTTAAGGCACGCTCCCAACATTCT
>JASEGU010000072.1 GCA_030017835.1 Actinomycetota bacterium
GAAGGCCGATCATCAAAATAGCCTCCAGCTACCAGCCTTCAGCCTCCAGGATGGAAGTTTTATCGGGGGGGGGTCTCTTAAGCGTAAGGGCGCTTTTACAGCTGATTTATGTTTTTGTAAGATAAATATTATGCTGATATACTATCGTAAAGCCGTTAGCCTTTCTTAAAGGAGAAGCATGTCAGACCTTACCTTCATCACCAACGAAAAGGATGAGACACTCCTTGACCGGTTCAAAGTGCTCATCAAAGATACCCGTCTTTTTGACGTGCTCGTCGGTTACTTCTACACCAGCGGTTTTCATGCCATTTATAAATCTCTTGAAGCGACCGAGAAGATCAGGATACTTATCGGTATTTCCACCGATAAACAGGCATTCGATCTTATCCAAGAAGCTGAAGAAGCCAGGCAGCAAACCCTCCAATTTTCACACTCGGAGACAAAAGAGCGGTTCGAATCGCACGTTGCGGCCGAATTGGAAGTCTCCGACGATAATGAGGATGTTGAAGAGGGGATTCTTAAGTTTATCGAATGGATCAAAAGCGGCAAACTTGAGATCAAAGCATATCCCTCGCAGAATCTCCATGCAAAGCTTTACATCATGACATTTGCCGAAGAAGACCGAGATAAAGGAAGGGTCATCACCGGCTCCAGCAATTTCACCGCG
>JASEGU010000073.1 GCA_030017835.1 Actinomycetota bacterium
GATGCCTCCGCCCGGGGTGTTGAGTTGCACGATCAACACCTCAGCCGCGCGCTGCTGGGCGACTTTAATCCCCCGCGACAGATATTCCTGGGTAGCCGGTGTGATCGGGCCGTCAATGGTCTGGATAATGGCCAGGCGCGACTCACTCTGCGCCCGAACTGGTTGGAGGGCGAAGAGGAACAAGCCGGTGAGAGTCAAAAGGAGGCGAATGGGTTTCATAATTGCGGTTATTATAACCTCTAACCGGGCGCTTGACCCCCTGCCTGCCTCACGGTAAAATCAAGCCTGTGCGGGAGTCGCCAAGTGGTAAGGCATCAGCCTTCCAAGCTGATATTCGCGGGTTCGAGTCCCGTCTCCCGCTCTTGTGCCAGTCATCAGTCATCAGTCATCAGTAACGGAAACCTCGATAACTGATCACTGATTACCGATCACTGATCACTGAAAGCGGGCCCGTAGCTCAGCGGTTAGAGCAGGCGACTCATAATCGCTTGGTCGCTGGTTCG
>JASEGU010000074.1 GCA_030017835.1 Actinomycetota bacterium
CGACGCCCGGCTGGTCATCACGGCCGACGGCGGCTTCCGTGGCGGAAAACCCGTCCCCCTGAAGCAGAACGTGGATACCGCCCTGATCACCTGCCCCGGCGTCAAGAACGTCATCGTGGTCAATCGCACCAACTCGGGGATTCATCTCAAGGCTCCCCGTGAATTCTGGTGGCATGAACTCGAAGCCGACCCCGGCCTGCCCGATTACGTCCAGCCCGAAATCATGGACGCCGAAGACCCCCTGTTCATCCTATATACCAGCGGCAGCACCGGCAAACCCAAAGGCGTGGTGCACACCCACGGCGGTTATCTCCTGTATGCGGCCATGACCACGCGGCTGGTGTTTGATTTAAAAGACGACGAACTTTTCTGGTGTACGGCCGATATCGGCTGGATCACCGGCCACAGCTACATCGTCTACGGCCCCCTGATCAACTCCCTTACTTCCGTGATGTTCGAGGGCGTGCCGAGTTATCCGGATTTCGACCGGTTCTGGGCCGTGG